>JBNMOV010000095.1:0-13182 GCA_051275765.1 Maribacter sp.
ATTACAATCAAAATTCGTTTGACTTAAGGATAATACAACAGTACCACAATTATCATTACTACCATCATCTATATCTGATGTTGTAATGGAAGCATCCCCTTGTGCATTTAACTGAATGGTTGCATTCTGGCAGATAGCTGTTGGATTTTCATTATCTTGAACAGTGACTGTAGCTGTACAAGTAGAAATATTGCCACTATTATCTGTAATGGTAAGAGTCACAGAATTAGTACCTATATCATTACAATCAAAATTCGTTTGGCTTAATACTCGTGATGCTATTCCGCAATTATCAATAGAACCATTATCTATGTCTGAGCTTGTGATTGTTTTATTTCCTGTAGCATCCAATTGTATGACTATATCTTGGCAAATAACTATTGGAGCTATATTATCCTCTACAGTAACTATAACTGTACAATTAGAGGAATTCCCATTATCATCTGTTACGGTAAGGGTTACTGGATTCAAACCCACATCTGTACAATCAAAATTCGTTTGACTTAAGGATAAGCTAACTGTACCACAATTATCATTACTACCATTATCTATCTCTGATGCTGTAATCGTCTTATTTCCTGTAGCATCCAATTGTACCGTGATCGCCTGACAATTAGCTGTTGGTAATATGTTATCTTCAACAACCACTATAGCAAGACAAGTAGATGTATTACCAGTGACGTCTGTTGCTGTAAGCGTCACTGGATTCGAACCTACATCTGTACAATCAAAATTCGTTTGACTTAAGGATAAAGTAACTGCACCACAATTATCATTACTACCATCATCTATATCTGAGATTGTAATCGTTTTATTTCCTGTAGCGTCCAATTGTACAATAATATTTTTACAAATAGCCGCTGGATTTACATTATCATTAACTGTTACTATTTGATTACAGGTAGTAATATTACCTACTCCACCATCTAATGTCCATGTAACCGTAGTATTTCCTAAAGAAAAAGAGGCAGGAGCATTATTCGTTACAATACCAACATTACAATTGTCAGAGATTATGGGTGTACCTAAATCAATGCCAGTAGCTGTACAGCCTGAATTAATAAATGTAGTTACATCAGAAGGACAAGAAATGGACAGATTTACATTATTCTCAACAGTGACTATAGCAATACAAGTTGAGATATTGTCATTATCATCTGTGACTATAAGAGTCACTGGATTAGTACCTATATCATTACAATCAAAATTCGTTTGACTTAAGGATAATACAACAGTACCACAATTATCATTACTACCATCATCTATATCTGATGTTGTAATGGAAGCATCCCCTTGTGCATTTAACTGAATGGTTGCATTCCGGCAGATAGCTGTTGGATTTTCATTGTCTTGAACAGTGACTGTAGCTGTACAAGTAGAGGAATTTCCACTATCAACTGTTACTGTAAGGGTCACAGTATTCAAACCTATATTGGTACAATCAAAATCCGTTTGGCTTAAGGATAAGGATGATATTCCGCAATTATCATTACTGCCATTATCTATGTCTGAGCTTGTGATTGTTTTATTTCCTGTAGCATCCAATTGTATGACTATATCTTGGCAAATAACTATTGGAGCTATATTATCCTCTACAGTAACTGTAGCTGTACAAGTAGAGGAATCCCCATTATCATCTGTGACGGTAAGAATCACTGAATTCATACCTATATCCGTACAATCAAAATCCGTTTGACTTAAGGATAAGGAAGCTACTCCACAATTCCCACCACTACCTCCATCTATCTCTGAGGTTGTAATAGTAGCGTTGCCTGTTGCATCCAATGGTATCGTTATATTCTGACAAACCGTTATTGGGCTTGTATTATCCTCAACAGTGACTGTAGCTGTACAAGTAGAAATATTGCCACTATTATCTGTGATGGTAAGAGTCACAGAATTAGTACCTATATCATTACAATCAAAATTCGTTTGACTTAATACTCGTGATGCTATTCCACAATTATCACTAGAGCCATTATCTATGTCTGATATTATAATGGAGGCATCTCCCTGTGCATCTAACTGAATAGTTGCATCCTTGCAGATAGCAGTTGGATTTTCATTATCATTGACTGTTACGATTTGTGAACAAGTAGTACTATTACCAGCAGCATCTGTTACGGTCCATGTAACAGTGGTATTTCCTAGAGGAAAAGTGGCAGGTGCATTATTAACTATAGTACTAACACCACAATTATCAGTTGCTATAGGTTGGCTTAGACTAACAGCAGCAGATGTACAATTTGAATTAGTGGATACTGTTATATTAGCTGGACAAAAAGAGATCATTGGATCTGTAGTGTCTGAACCTGCATTAACAGTTACTGATTCTGTTGCATTACAAGCTGAATTGGCTGTATCTCTAATAGAGATTGTATAAGCTCCAGATGGTAATCCAGAAAAAGTGTTTCCTACTTGGTAATCAATACCATTTATTGAATATTCGATTGATGCACAAGAAGTACAACTAGCCTCTATAGTGATTGTTCCATCACCTGTTCCTGGACAGGTTTCATCTGTTTTTATAATACTACCTAACGAAATATCACAACATGCAGCATTAGTGTCAGTAACCGTCACTATAGCAGTACATGTTGAAATATTACTATCATCATCTATAACAATAAGTGTTACTAGATTTGCACCTAAATTAGTACAGTTAAAAGTAGAGGGAGAAACAGACGTAAAATTAACATTACAATTATCTGCAAAGGTTCCTCCTAGCATAACATTTTCAGGTGTAATGGTTACTGTATTTCCTACTCCTAGATTAGCTGTATAAGGCATGCAGTTTCCAATAGGGTTTTCATTATCATTTACTGTTACTATCTGATCACATGTAGTCATATTTCCTGCCATGTCAGTTACTGTCCATGTAACAATAGTATTTCCTAAGGGGAAAGCGAGAGGTGCATTATTGGTCGCACTACCAATACCAGAACAATTATCAGCAGTTACTGGTGTACCTAGATTAACACTAATAGCAGTAGCTTCACAATCTGAATTAGTGGATACTGTTACAGCAGAAGGACAAGTGATGGTTGGATTAATATTATCCTCTACAATCACTGTTTGGTTACATGTAGCAGTATTTCCTGAGTCATCTATTACTGTCCATGTAACAGTAGTCGTTCCTAAAGGGAAAATGGCAGGTGCATTATTAGTCGCAGGTAAAACATTACAATTATCAGATGTTATTGGTGTACCTATATTAACACTAATAGCAGTAGCTTCACAATCTGAATTAGCAGATATTGTTACAGTAGAAGGACAAGTGATGGTTGGATCTATATTATCCTCTACAGTCACTATTTGATCACATGTAGCCGTATTTGATCCATCAGTTACTGTCCATGTAACAGTGGTATTTCCTAAAGGAAAAATAGCAGGAGCATTGTTAACCACACTGGCAACACTACAATTATCAGATGTTATTGGTGTACCTAGATTAACACTAATAGCAGTAGCTTCACAATCTGAATTAGCAGATATTGTTACAGTAGAAGGACAAGTGATGGTTGGATCTTGATTATCATTGACAATTACTACAAAGGAACAAGAATAAATTCCTGAAGAAGTACTTGATAAATCTTTTTCAAAGTTATTAATGGTCGTTCCTATTGGAAAAATACCACTAGTAGCATTACCATTACCTGAAACTAGGTACATTAGTTGAGTAGTACCACCATCAGCACATGATGTTGAGGTTATTATAGTTGGTTTAAAACCAAAATCTAAATAAGTAACTGTAGCTTCACAAGTTCCTAGAGCAGCATCGACCGTGATAATTGGTGGGGGACATGTTGTTTGTATAATACATTGTCCAAATAATGCATTATTCCAAAAATTCATTATTAAAAACAGAGACAATGCAGTGATATATTTCAAGTAAGGTTTTTCCATTTTCTTTTGGTTTGATCTGGTTTGACAAATTCATATAATGCCACACAATCTCCTAAATATGGAAGTGCATTCTATAATTTGCTTTTGTGAACGACTACTACTCTGGAGAAATAGGTTTGAGCTCACCTTCACTATTGGTGTGAATGAGACTCATCATGGTATTGGTATTGATATCTATCGTACCAATTAAAGCTGTTCCTCCATCTGTAGTTTCCAATATTTTTCCAGCGATATCGTCCCCTACCCCACCAAAGGTTCGTTTTTTTTGATCGACACCCCATAGGAAGGTTTGGCTAGGAATATTTCCTGATGAATTGGAGTCTTCAAACCTTATCTTGTTGAGATAAATATCGGTGTCTTCTGAACCATTATCTCGTCCAATTTCTACTGTAGCAGAAATAAGAAATTCTAATGGAGAGTCATTCGTTATATATATACCTCCTACACTAGAAAATTCCACATCTGTATCCAACTCAAAAATATTAGTAGTGGCATCAAGATTAGCATTGAGCATTTGAAAGATAGGCTTCTTTTCATTTGAATTATAACCATAGAGTATTGTTCTATCCTCTAAAAATATAGGGACGATGTCTGAAAGGCTAATATCTCCAGATATCGCTCCATATTGTTTGGATTCTAAAATGCCTCCTTCCCCATTATATCTTGACATGACAAACTCAGCATTATCTTGACCTTCGTTTTGACTGTTACCAATAACTATGTACTCACCACCCTCCTCTTTTACTATTTTAGCAAAGTCATTATAGGGAAATCCATAAATGTTTTCCCAAATGGATTCTCCTGTTGCATCCAAGCTGTTTATAAAAAAATCAGTTAGATCTCTCTCAGGATCATGATTATGTTTTAGTTCATCCACATCATCTGTCTGTCCCACTACAATATAACCTCCTGTGTCATCAAAATCGATAGCTCCAGCATATTCATTAGATAGTACTTCTCTCCTCATTATTTTCGACCACTCCACTTTTCTTTCGAGAAGGTTGATCTTAGCTGCAAATATTTTATTAAATGTCTCTCCATTTTCATTCGGAAGTTTAACCTGTGTTTCCCCCAGTAAAATTAGTTCTTCTCCTGTTTCATCAATTTTCATAAAAAGGCCTTTTGAAGGCTTTTCGAAAATTTCATCATTACTATTTTCTCCAAGCTCACTATTAGATGTGAGGCTCCATTCTTCATTTCCTTCTTGATCTACTTTTAGTAGGTAAAAGGTTTCTGCTTCATAACCAAATGAACGAGCACTACCTAATAATAGCCAGCCATCTTTGTAGGGTTTAAGATCAACTCCAGTCTGATTTTTAGTATCACCATAGTACTTAATAAATGCTTGGTCTTGGTATGGTTCAGAGATGTTTTCTGAATCGCAGGCGACACAAAAACATAGGAGAATTACCAGTGACAGAGATAGCACCATTTTGGTATTTAGCCAAGAATAGTGCGATATATATTGCTTAGTCATTATTTTTGTTTTTTATTCTCTCCTCAAGATCTTCTATATTTCTCTTTAGCATCTTCAATAAAGCTTCGAGTCCATCCCTATCCAATCCTTCATCCATTCCTTTTAGTTGTCTTTCCAGTTTTTCTGCTTTAGTCTTCAGATTCTTCAGTTCATTCATCTTCTTTTCTATCTCCTCCATCAATTTTTCATTCTCACTGATTTTCCCTACTTCTTTAGCTATTTCCTTTTTGGTTTCAGCTGGATCTTTCTTCTCTTTGGAAACCTTTGGAGATTTGTCTCCATTATCTGTATTAGCAATGGGCTTATCTTTTTCTTTCGTAGGATCAATACCTCGTGCTCGTGCTTTCCTACCTATCTTCTTAGGGTTGAATACGCTACGTTGAAATGATAAGGAAATACTAAAATCAGACAGGCTGAAATCATTATCCACATGTCCATATAGGTAGAGTAAATCATTATTGGCATAGCGATTGGCTATTTTCACCTGATTGGCTATCATCCAGCCCATTCTAAAGTCCATTCCAATCCGCCATTTTTTTATATTTCTAGATACTCCTGCACCAAAAAAAAGAGACATATTATTACGGTTGCGTAATTGTGGACTATCCTCTCCTGAATCAAATAATAGATTAATACTTTCGTCTTGTACAGATTGGTTAGGGTTGTCAGCAAGGGTACGCACCATGTTTTTGAAGGAGGCATCTATAAGGAAATCAGCCTCGATTCCTGTAAAGAGATTGAATCTGAATTTCTGTTTCTTTTTCTTATCCCATTCGTCATTGGTATACTCTGTTTTTCTTTTCTTTGCTCCAAAATGATAGCGAAGAGACAAGGGGACTCCTACCCAATTCTGTCTTTCTTCAAAACTCAAGATACTAGTAAGTGAACTACCTGCCGAATTTGGTGTATCAGAAAGAATATTATTAGAGTGAACAAGGTTCTCATTATACTTATACCCCAAAGAGAAATAAGCTGGATCAAAACCTAATTCAAATGAATTATTTAGGGGGATACTTAGTTTCAATGCAATTCTTGTATTTGAGAATGGTGCAGAATAGAGTCCTTTTTTTTCTTGATTACCATTTGCTAATGAATATCTCTCAATAGGAATAACAGGGCTACTCCCCAAAGACAAACTCCCTCCTAAAATAAATACAGGATCGGTATTAAACTGTTTATAAAGGTTTCTTAGAGTGGATTCTTTGTATTCAGGTATATAGAGGGGATGTTTGCCTAGAAAATCTTTCATATAGGGGCTAACATCCTCAAAGCCCATGTAAATAATGGATAAGATGAATTTTTCATAAAGTTCATATTGAGATATTACTGAAAATCCTTCAATATTCTTATTCAAACAGATTTTACACTCGTTTTTAATCTCTCCTGTAGAATCTACCAATATCTGGTATACTATATGTGGTCGTCCTCTTTCAAATTCATCTCTGACATCATTTAATGTTTCCTTACAGTATTCAACAGATGAACCTTTTTGCCCCCATAATAATGAGGAAAAAAGCATCAAAATAAATAAGAGTTCTAATCTAGGTTTCATTATATTTTGTTTTAAATACAAGGTTATCTTTGCTCAAAATAAGAAGCGTTCTAATCATCTATTAACAACTCTCCATGAAATTTAATCAAGTCTTCTTTAATGTTCGAATCCTTGTATTCATCATCAACAATATTTACCTCAACTTTTAGTTCTTCAATATCTGATTCTTTAACATTTCCTTTCATTTTTCCTTCCAATTGACTAGATAGGATACTGGCCATTGTTGGCCAGACTCTTATTTCACCATTCCTAGAACCAGTAATGACTTCAATACCTGTTACAAAATCTGCAGTCATCACCCAATCTGAATGAGGTAATTCTATGGGTACGTATCTTTTCTGGTTTTCTTTGTTAAGTATTTCAGATAACCTCCACAGTTTTGCTGACTTATCCCAACTTGTGGAAATGAGCAAATCATTATAATTACCACCTAACTTAAAGCTTGTGATTGTAGAGTAATGTCTATTAGCTATTTGGATAAGTTCTGCTTCTCCACTCAAGTCAAATAAATATAACCGTCCAGTTTGTGTACCTACAATAATTGTATTATTTCCTACATCACAAAGAGCTGTTATCTGCTCATATTTGAATTTACCATTATCATCTATTTTTTGAGGTTCCTTATCTTCACTTCCCAAATCCCAACGATATATTCCGCCTTTTTCAGTTCCTAGGATAAATATATTTTTTCCACTTATTTTAGTCTCGCAAAATGCATTGATACGAATGTTCTCCAATGGTTTACCAAAAGGCTTAGATATACTATTTTTCTCACTAGAAGAAGGAATGGAAGCTTTGTATAGTTGGCTAGTTGCTGTACGATTATCATAAGTAGTAAAAATAAAATCCTTATTATTCTTTAGAAAAATCATTGAAGTTATAGATTTCCTTTCGCTTTGGTTATCCTCATATTCTATAGGAACTGGAAAATCTTCTAATTTAGCTACTTTATGGAATCTAACTTCATTTTTTAAATCAAGGCTTGCCAACCACTTTTTATTGGGACTTGCTACTGCATTGGTATAAGATAGTCCTTTATCAGTTAACGATACATTTTCTGATTTTTTCTTATCCCACTTATACATTTTGCCATCTCTCCCTATCGAAAGTATTTTCCCATCTGACAAGTTTATCAACTTACTAATGTCTCCTATATGTTTATTATTAGCATTATAATCATTGTAAAACTTATCTTTCTTATTATAATCATCACCTTTCCAAATACTATTAATAGCAGAATACAAGCCATTATATACATAGGTATCATATACTTTAGCATCAGAAATTTTATTACCTGTTCCGTCATCCATTTTATCAGGTACCATTAGATATGCTACCTCTGCTAATAATCCCTGTACCATGGGTTCCTCCATTTCCTCTGACTTGATAGCTAAACCTTGTGATTCTTCCAGAAACTTGAGGTTTTGAGCATTTACTTGTGCCACTTGTGCTTTTTCTGCTGCTGCTGCTTCTGATACCTGTGCTTCTTTTGCTACTTTTGCTGCTGCTTCTGCCGCTGTTTTTGCTTCTTCTGCTTCTGCTGCTGCTGCTTCTGCCGCTGTTTTTGCTTCTACTGCTTCTTCTGCTGCTGCTGCTTCTTTCTCTTGTGCTTCTTCTGCATCTGTTTTTGCTTCTTCTGCTTCTGCTGCTGCTATTACTGCATTCTTTTTTTCTTCATTTGCTCTTCTTTTCTCTTCGTTGGCTTCAATACCTGCCAATCTAGCCTCTAACATTCCTTCATTTGCTTCTACTTTAGCCTTTTCTGCCTTTACTGCGGACTCTTGTGCTTTTACAAAAAAGAAATAAGCTCCAATCGCAAAACTCAAACAAATAAGCAGTGCGATAATGGAAGCATAAGAAATTCGCCTAGCTCTTTGTAACTTCTGACTACGAGCATCCTTCTCCAGTTTCTTTTCATTCTCATAAGATGATCGACTTTCCATGAGGAAGTCGATGGTTCTATTATAATTAAAGCCATACCTATTTGCCCATACTTTATTGGGATTATGGCTCTCATACCAGTTGAGTCCAAGTTGTAGTTCAGGATTACGCCACAAAGCAGATTGTCCTGCATAGTGCAGTGTGGCAGCATTAGCCATACGAGAGTACATATCAGAGGAAACGAATTCATCATCTACCCAAACAGACAGTCTTTTCCAAACCCTCATGAGGCTCTCATGGGAAAGGCTAACGATAGTTTCATCATCTACATCTGTATCGGATAAGCTGACAAATGTTCTCCCTTCTTGGATAAAAGGTCTCAGTATCTCTCCTATTTCATTCATACTTGAATCTGTGAGGAAGATCAGGTCACTCATTTTAGTGGGACGACTAGTACCCTTTCCTTCAGAACCTTTATCTGTAATAGCTTTGAATATGCGTTCACAGATTTGTTGATCTCTTTTCGATACTAATTCATTGTATGCCTCCTCTGCATGCCAATCTAATGCGTGGGATATCGTACCTATTTTATCATAATGCTTGATATCAATAAGGGCTTCCTCTTCTCCCTCATTCTCCCATTGTTCAAATAATCGGTTAAGAGTATGTTGTAGGATGGGAAGTTCGTCTGGTTTTTCTCCTACATCATTGAGCAGTTGATTAGTGAGTCTTGGTGCCATACCAACTCCCACCAATGCCAAAGGTCCTGTGATGGCACGTTTGATTTCATCACGTTGCATCCGAGGAACTAGGAACTGCCCTTCGTTAATGATTTCAGGTAATCCACGAAATTCGGTGGAATTACCTAAAAAATCGGAACGCATTGTGATAACAATATAAAGAGGTAAATTTTGTTGTTTGGCTGCTGTAAGCAATAAATTAACAAAGACTAAGGCATCATTGGAATTATCACCAGATTTTTTTTCTCGTTCATTGTATTTGAACAGTTCCTCAAATTGGTCAATAACCAACAATAAGTTTTCGCCAGACTTCATTTCGGAACGCTCAAATTGTCTCACCAATCCCAAAGTTCCACTTTTCAGTATAGCCTCTATTTGAGCGGGTGTACTTGGTTCCATTGCTTCACCCTGAGCTTCTGCATTTGCTTTTGCCAGCTCCCAGCTCATATTTCCTATTGGATCTATACCTGGCCTGAATGAAACAATTCTCCAGTCTGCCCCTGCTTGTGCCACGAAACCCTTTTGAAGATGCGGAAGTAAGCCACACTTGACCATAGAGGATTTACCACTGCCTGAGTTACCTAATATAGCTAAAAAACGGGTAGCCCTAAGTTTCCTAAGCAATTCAGCCATCTGCTTTTCCCTACCAAAAAAGAGATGGGTATCAGATGGTTTGAAAGATCTTAACCCAGGAAAAGGGTTGTAACGATCATTCTTCAAACTTTTATCTGTACGATGTACACCTTGTGAAAAATTAGCCATAATATATCGATTCCCTTGAAATTAAACGTTGAACAACTTCTTTGTTGAGCACTTGCATTTGTCCAAATACTTGAAAGAAATGTACGTTGAAACAATATGACCATAGCACTTCTTTCAATTCCTTGTAAAGGTAAAGTGAGTTCCTATTTGAAAAAATACCGAATTTGGGGGATAGTATGTTAATTTTTTTACATGTTGTTGTCCTAAATATTCGATTACTTTCTCTTTTTAGGCATTTTATCATAAATATGAAAACGTTTAATACCTAATTGGTTCTTAATAGGCTCAAGTATATCTCGAATGACCCTATAAGACATCACTCCATAAGATTTCTCTACTACAAATGCAATGTGGCGGTTATTAGGTACATCTTCATCCAAAACATCCTCTTCATCCCAATCGAAGTCACTGTCGTTATTATCCTTTTCAGAAAGGCTATTAAAGTCATTGCTATCACTTCCTACAATTTGATTATCCTTCTCTTCATCTTCCGCTTTTCTATCTATGATCGTACACATTCCCTGTAGTACGGGTTTAAAGTTATACTTTTTGCGGAAAGTCAAAAATTTTCGTTGCCAACCAAAGACTAGTATTGGAGCATATACCACACCATCTTCATCTTCATTGATAAAATTAGGTGAACTATTTTTCTTTTTATAAGGATATTTTTCTATAAGAGTAAATTCTACTGGTTTGCCTCGAGTAGATAAAGAACGAACTCGTTTAAATTCACTGTAAAGCATCTTTTCAGCATAATTTTGAGTAACTCGCTTATATACTTCTTTCTTGACCTCATCGCTAGGGTCAATATCTTTTATTTCTTTAGTTAAGAATAATTTTGGCCGCATAATTATAGTGTATTATTCCTTCTAAAAATCGAAGTCAAAATCTTCTTCTTCTTCTTCTATTTCTTCATTAATAACAGTCTCTTTTTCTTTTGCCAATTCTATTTCATATGGATGAAAAGTTCCCATTTTTAGTACATTTCCTTCAAACCATTGGCACATGGGACTACCTTCATCATAACCTCGAGGATAAAATTGCCTATCCACCATATTCATAGCATCATTTTCCTCATCACCCAAAAAACGTAAAATGGTCATTTTTACCTGTGCTTTTTTATGTATCATGAAATCTCCTGCTTCCATCGCTAATTTTATTTTTAGTAAAAATCACCTCTACTGTAGTAAAAAAAACTTACCCTAAAGGAATTCTTGAATCTGGTTAAATAATTAGGTTAAAATCCATGATACTCAGAAATCAAAATCTTCTTCTTCCTCTTTTTCATCTTCTGGCTCACCTTTATTTAACTTTATCTCTCCAAAGGGCTTCAACATGCATAATTTAAATGCATCTTTCTTTATCTTTCCTGAACGTTCATCTATCATCCATTGACAATAAACATCATCATCACTGTAGCCCTTCATCTTAAGTAGTTCATCCATTTTTGCATGGCGTTCTGATTCACCAATAATCCGCAAAATCGTCATCTCTGGTCCACCAGACTTGAGCACAACTTTCATCCCAACTTCCGCTTCATCCATATTAATTTAATTTTATAACCTAAAAAAGATATAACTTTCTTCAAAAATTCAAAGCTAATGAACTCCTTTCAAAAATCATATACCGAGAATGGGGGATATTTAGCTTTAACTCAAAAAATCATTAATAGAATGATGTTAAAAAGGAGGTTTAATCACTTTTACAAGGTAGCAGTAGCTTCTTAAAATGCCTAAACTCTATAAAAAGCTCTCCCTACCCCACATCCCCCTCTATTAACCAAGCGATATAATCTTGCAACTTCATACCTTTCATAGCTGCGTTGATCTTGGCCTGCTGGTGATGTACCTCATCGACATAAAGGAATTTCCTGCGACCAGAAGGATCTAAAGTTACCTTCTTTTTGGTTTTTATAGGCTTTTTGCGAGCCATTGGTGGCTTTTTCTCTGCTGGCTTTGGCTTGGGTTCTAGTTTCGGTTTTTCTTCTCTAGAAGGTCCTGTTGGTTCTTTTTGAGTGTTGATGATGATCTCTGAACTGGCCTTCATCACTTCCTCCTTAGGAAGATTGAATATGCTGACTGGTTTTTTTCTCTTTGCCATTATATTTATATTTTACAGGTTTTCAAAAACTCATCGAAGAAAGGTTCAAAACGAGTCTTGCCTTCTTTACTGTCTAGAATGCTTTCATAAACAGACGGTGTGGTAAATAACTTTACATCCCCTAATGGATTTTTCAGCATCTTTACTCCTTCTGCTGCCATGAATTCTACTGCTTCTGCATTCTCTTTTCTTCTGTTTTTCTTATTCAAAAAACCTATATATTGGAATGGAATATCTCGTTCTTTTTTGAAAGATTCGATTCCTTTTAGGGTCTTGATGAAGTCTCTAGTACTCAATGCTTCAAGGTTTCCTGCTACTACTGGAATCAATACGGTATCACAACAAGTGAGTACTTGAATAACTGATCCATCCTTACTATCGTCTGTCATACGAGGTATGTCTATAAAGATAATATCAAACTTTTCGCTGTTATACCTTAGTTCATCAAAGATGTATTTAGGGTGTAAGGTGCGTATTTCGTAAGGGGGATCTTCTCCGTATACTTGCTTTTGGATAGAGAAATAATCAAAGGCAGATCGTTGGTTATCACAGTCTAGAAGTAATACCTTTTTTTTCTTATCTATAGCTAATGCTGTTGCCAAGATAATGGTCATTGTAGTTTTCCCTACGCCACCCTTTCTATTGGCAACTGAAATTATTTTTGCACTCATTATCAATTATTTATAAAGATGAATTTACTGAAAAAGCTGTATTTTCAGCTTTCTAAAATTGATTCGGATTTTCAACAACAATACAGATATATA
>JBNMOV010000096.1:0-13172 GCA_051275765.1 Maribacter sp.
CTATGATGTAAAGTAAAGTATATAGTATTTCTATATCATTCATTTACACAATAAAATTCTATATTATACTGTGTAATAATAATAAAATAAAATTGATTTCACATAATAATCCTTATCCTAAGTGCCAAATAACGATAAATCCTATATATAATTTTGCCTTGGTACTATAAGTATAAAAAAATAGGGACTGAGCAATGCTCAGTCCCTATTGTAAAATTCCAAATAGCACATATTCTTAATCAAACAAACTATCATATTTATTATCTCCACCACCTCTGATTTCTTTATCAGCAGATGGAGCATTAAGGTCTAATGTAGTCGATGAATCTTCATTCAATAACTTCATTTTATCATCACCTAATAGTAGTGAAGCTCCTTCTTTTTCCCACTTTTCCAGCATCTTCATGCCTTCTTCTTCGAATACGCCATTTTCTAGATCTACTGAATCCATGAAATTAGTAGACATATCCATGAAGCGTTCCATTTCGCCTACTTTATTGGCTACATCATCAGCGATAGCTTCTAATGCCATATCGAACATTTCACGCTTATTGCCATTGCCACTGATGATACTCATTGCTGAACTCATCGCAGAATGTGAAGCACGAATCGCTTTACGTTCTTGTTCTTTTACTGCTACCTGATCCTTCGTATCCTCTAGTAAGATTTCAGAATTTTCGTACATCTTCGCTAGGATTTTGTACATTATTTCCATCTTCTTATGCAGTGCAGCATACTTGGAATTGGTTTCTTTCAGACGGGAAGCTTTTCTCGTAGAAAGGGTCAACTGTTTATTATTACCTTTCTTCTGAGCCTGTTGAGCCAGCTTAAGATTCATGTTGATGTCCTTCTCATTCTTCTGCATGATGGTTTTCATCCTACGCATCTGTCCTCTCAGATTACCTATCTGCTTAGACATTTTGCGAAGATTATCCCTCAAATCATCCACATAGCTTTTAAGCACACCTATAGGATCTAACTGGACAAACATCCCAGTAACGAATCTCATGATTCCCTTATAACCATACCAAATGAGATTCCTCATTCTAGGATCTAGGATCATATAAAGAACGGCAGCCAAAACCATCACAATGATAGCTAACTGTACCGTACTAAATGCAAATGCAGTAATAGCAGCCATATTAGCAACAATTACATAACCTAAGCCTGCTAAAATAGCTAAACCGAAAAACATTCCAGTCTTTCCTTCTGGTCTAGACCAAAATGATTTTGGCGTAAATGGTGCCGGACTTGAATCAGACATATCTTAATATTAATGGTTATTAAATTCTAGTTGCGAAAAATGCAACTTAGTTATCTGTTTTCTGTCCTAAGACCACAGATTCAATCTGATAAATTTTGCAGAATTATCTACAACTATAAAAACTGATTGATTTTACTTGTATCCTTATCTATCTCTCCTTGAATCCTTACATAGGTTTGTTCAAAGTTATCTTGTTGGACAGTCAGTTTGGTATTTTCTTTTTCCCTTACATTGTCGTTACTAGTTATTTGCTTTTTCACTTCCAATATTTCTTTTTCCAATCGCTTGATCTGATCTTCTATCTGCTTCAATCTTCCTTCGTGTCGCTTATTCTCTTCTATTTTAGCTCCTACTCTCTGTTGGAATCTATTTTTCAAGGCAATATCGAACTGCCCTTTTTCTTTTTGTAGAATTTGCTTGTAATGCGTAGCTGTTTCCAGTAGTTTCTGCTTCGTCAAACCCATGGTAGAAGCTGTAGCAAATGCAGATTTAAACGCTGTACTTTCATCCATATTCATAGATAATAAAGCCCTCAATGATTGCTTATATTCTATATAATCAAAGCCCGGCATGTTATTAGACTCCATTGCCTTCATTAGAAATTGGGCACTGCGAGTATCTAAATCATCTAAATATGAAAATAATGTTGATAAGTTCTTGTTCATTAAAAAATATTTTGGAAATCACTCGAGTTTTCTCATCCTCAGTTGGCATTCGAATAGATTTTTGGTATTCTACAATATCTAGTAAAAGTCAAATAATAATTTCCGTATTTTAGACTGTTTATTTTGGCGTTGCTCTTCGTTAAAAGTACTCATCGTAGCAGGGCTACGGTTGCGTTTTTTACCTCGTTCAACATCAAAATAATCTACTCTAAAGTGAAAACTCATTTTTTGATTGTTATTAAAGTGACAATATACTTCAAATAAATGTAGATGTAAACCCTAAATACATCTAGTTTACATTTTTTTGGATAAACTAGGATGATTTACCGACTATTGGATTTTTTCAGGGTTGATGTGATGACCCTTCGCTTGAGAAGAGAGGGGGCGAAGAGAGAGGACAGGCAGCAAGCGGTGTTGAGAGGAGAGAGGACATGTTTTTTTTGTTTCTCTCTTCCTCGCCCTTTTCTTCTAATCAAAATGAAGGACAAGGAATCGGCGATGTATCATTTCCATTTGAAATTCCCTTAAAAATGAAGGATAATTCTGCCCCTCCCTGAGTATTGGAAGCTGCTGCTAATTTGGAAATATTCAAATCATAACTCAAGCCCACAGCTACAGGACCATAATCAATCCTAAACATAGGAATAATCGCATCTTTCAAACGATACATCGCACCTATACTCATCGAAAATGCATATTCACTTTTAGGCTCACTCAGATGTAATTTGGCGTAAAAACCCGCATTGATTTCTGTATGTACTCCTTGTGTCAAAATCACAGCCCGGGGAAGTGCAGATAAGTATCCATTGATCCTAAATTCTGCACCTCCATAAACTGTATATTTCATGGCTAAGTTATCTGGTTGGTTAACTAAGAAATTTATTTCTGGCTGATTCAAATGTCCTATGCTAGCTCCTGCATAGAAGCTCGTATATTTATCTGTTGTATATGACCATGCTATTCCTGCTGTCATATCAAAATTCCAGATAGATGTATTCATGAAGTTTTCACCACTTCCTATATTATCATTTAATGAAGCTCCATCATACTGGTTTTCGAAAAGAAGCTGATTAGGATTGATACTCTGATTCATCATTCCTGCCTCAAATCCAACACTCAAATAACTGCCTTCTACTCCTATATTTTGGCTATAACCTAAGCTAGCAGCAATACGTGTTCTTCGCAAAGAAGATGTACCTGCCTTATCATTGAAAACAATTAAACCAACTCCCATCATATTATCTCCGATGCGGCCACGAAGTATATTATAATCCGCAGCAATGGACATGGTCTGATAAGGCTCTGAAACCGTTGCCCACTGATGACGATAATTCGCTGCCACACGAACATCTCCATTCTTCATACCAGTAAGTGCTGGATTCAGTGTCAATGGGGAAATATAAAATTGTGAAAAATGTGGATCTTGTCCGTCAAGATCAAAGCTCATTACTGTAAATATTAATAAGAATAGTATAGTTAATTTTCTCATATTCAAAGTTTTTTCAGTGAACAGTAAGCACAGTTAGGGACGAGAAACAAATAAACGCTACATTCTAACTTGCCTTTTTGTTTGCTAACTTCGTTGAAAATACTCGCCATAGCTACGGCTATGTCTGCGTTTTTCGCCTTATTGGCAAGCAAAAATCCTGCGTTATAAGTGGTATCGTTTATTTATTTCTCATCCCTTAGTAGTGAACAGTTTCGTAGTTTTTTAATGAGTAGTTAATCAATTCATTAAAACTTGAAGTCTGACAACGAACAGCTAGCAGTGGAAATAAATATCTGATTTTGAGATGTAAAATATAAAGTTTCCGTATTTTAATTTTACATTTTAAAGCCAGAAGCTACGATACTCTTCACTAGTAACTGTTAACGGATAAGGGTAGCATCTCCCTTTTTGGAAACGACGGAACCATCTATGGGACAAATAGCTTCCAAATACCAAACATAGACATCTGTATTGACTTCCTTTCCTTTGAAAGTACCATTCCAACCCTCTGAAGGATTATTCGTTTCAAACATAAGTTCGCCCCATCTATTGAATACTCTAAATAGGTTAATTTCAGCTAATCCTAATGCCCTGAGTTCATCGTTTTTGCCATCGCCATTAGGAGAGAAACCTGTTGGGACAATAACTATATCTTCTAAGCAATCTTCCATTGGAATTAAAGTAATCGTACTCATTGTACTGCAACCTAATTCGTTGGTTACTATCAATGTGTATGTCGTCGTACTATCT
Source organism: Maribacter sp. (assembly GCA_051275765.1). GTDB lineage: Bacteria > Bacteroidota > Bacteroidia > Chitinophagales > Saprospiraceae > JAHDCE01. Next base: position 4,169 of record JBNMOV010000096.1, read on the forward strand.
GGCGAAACTATTGGATTTTCACAGTCTGTACAAGAGATATTGATATTAGGTGACCAGCTGTAAGTACATATTCCATTGTTACCTTCTGCCTTTGGTATTAAGCTTACAGGGATGCCTGTAAAAAATGCTTGTTGACTAGGTAGGATAATCTCTGGTCCATCAGAAATTAGAACATTTACTATAGCCGTATCAGACTCGCAAGTACCATTAGAACCAATGACTGTAAATGTTGTCGTTTCATTCACTATTGCCACAGGATTAGGAATATTATTAATACCTATATTTTCTGATGGAGACCAATTAAAATCTGTGATTCCACTACCCGATGCATTCAATTGAACAGCTCCAGGTTCACAGATTCCAATATCATTCACTTCCAGTTCTAATTTATCTGTTACCTCAATATTGACTGTATCAGAAAGTGTACATAAATCATTGATTGCTGTCAATACATAATTTGTATTATCTACCGGATTGACAGCTGGATTCAGGTTTTCTGTTTCAAATATATTTCCATTATTAGACCATGAAATATCTCCTTCTGCTACGCCTTCTAATAAAATAGACTGGCCAACACAAATAAGTGCATCGACTCCTGCATCAACTTCATCTGGATAAATGACATTTATCGTGATATCCCTTGTCACTATACATTCTTGATAATCAACTATTACAGTATAAGTAGTCGTTTCCAAAGGAGTGGCGACAGGGTTCTCACAATCCAAACAACTTAAAGAAGCATCTGATTCCCATGTGGGATTAAAACCTGCGGAAGTATTCAAAACAATAGAATCTCCTAGACAAATCGTCCTATCATTTCCTAGTAGATCTAAGTCACTACCTATTACCGTCACTGTGACAGATTTTGAACTAATACAACCTTCTTCATTAGATACGAAAACAGTGAATGTAGTCGTTTGATGAATGTCAACTAATGGATTCGTACAATTTTGGTAACAACTCAATCCCGCTACGCTATCATCCCAACGATAATGGAATGGAGAACTTCCTCCAGATGCTATAATCTGTATGATATCTCCTCCGCAAATTGTGGTATCATTGGATAATGTAATCGTAGGAGGAGCGAGGTCAATTCTTTCTATTAAAATAGAATCTGTGGCAATACATCCGTTTGGAGTAGTGTTTGTGAGATAATACATTGTCGTCACGCTAGGATTAGCAATAGGATTCGTACAATTCGTACAACTTAGACCTGTACTAGGTGACCAAGATGTCGTTCCATTTGTTTCAGATGCTAATTCTATATTTTGTCCTTGGCAAAGAACATAACCATCCATTAAAACATTCGCAATAGCTTCTTCTAAAATCGTAACGGTTTGTGTTATTTCTGCGATGCAGCCTTCATCAGATTCTGCTATTAAAGACACTTCATATATTCCTACAGAATCGTAATTACTCATAGGACTTTCTAAGGATGATGTCAATCCATTACCAAAATTCCAAGACCATGAAGTAATCGTTCCTCCTGATAGCGTGCTATTATTTATAAAATAAATAGCTGTAGCTCCACAATTAACTGATGGACTAGCGATGAAGGAAAGTTGAGGCTGAGGCAATACGTTTATATAGTTTTCTAATGTGGTGACTTCAGAACAATGCTGTGTAGTAATGGTCAAACTGACATCAAAATTACCTGCATTGCTATAGATAATTCCTGTAGGATTTTCAATATTGGAAGTTGATGTATTCGCTCCTTCAAAGAACCATTCTATGGTTTGGATATTACTCGTAGTATTGATAATCGAATTAAAATCAATGGCTGTTCCAGCACAGAAATTATTATCAGATGAAGTAGCATCTATTTCTAAAGTAGCTGTAGCTATAGGTTCTAGTGTAATGAAATTTTGGCAACCTGCTTCGTTTCCTAATAATAGTACTGGTGTAAATTCTCCTACTGACGTGTAAGTATGAGATACATTGAAATTATTGGAATTAGGCGCATCTGATGTAGTCGTTCCGTCTCCAAAATCAAAAGTATAAGTATCAATGTCTGTTCCATTGATTTCAAAAGTGACCTCGTAATCCAAGCAACCATTGGCTCCAGGGTTATAATTGACTTCTGCTGTAGGACCTCCTATTTGAATAAAGTTTTCCTGACAAATCGTTTCAGTACAACCAGAGATAGATGTCGCAGTGACGCAAACATCGAAACTTCCGCCCATGTTATAGGTATGTGCTGGATTTTGTAAAGAAGAAAGTCCAGAGTTATCTCCAAAGTCCCATTCCCAAGCAATAATATTCGTAGACAAATCTGTAAACTGAACTACCAAAGGACTGCAAGAAGCTGAAGTAAAATCTGCTGTAAAATCTGCTGTAATTTGTTCTACAATGATATTTCTACAGTGCATTCCTATGCAGCCATCAGAATTAGTCGCTGAAAAACAAGCCATGTATGTACCTGCTGCGGGATAAGTATATTGTGGATTCCAATCTGTGGAGGTATCTCCATTTCCAAAATCCCATTCCCATTCTATAAACTCTGAAGCAATGGAAGCATTGGTAAAGATGGAAAGATCATCTAAGCATATTAATGTATCTGTATTATAAAATACATAAGGCACTTCTACCTGCAAAGGATTAGGGTAAGATCTCGTTCTGAAGCAGCCTATCGAATTCGTTACTTTGAGCGAAGGAAGGTAGAAACCGCCTTGTCCGTAAACATGGATAGGGTTCTGTTCTGTAGAAGTGAAACCATCTCCAAAATTCCATTCCCAAGATACGATGTCTGAAAACGACGAAGTCGAGGCATCTGTAAATTGAAAAATTTGATTACAATCTTCATCTATATTTTCAAATGTAAAAATTGAATTAATTTCTGAAATGGTGATTGTATCTTCATAAATAAAAACACTCTCGCAACCTGCACCATCTATTGCTGTCAATTGCATTCCTGTGTATTGTCCAGGAGAGTTGAATTTAAAAGTAGGATCTTCATCCTCTGCATTATCAAAAATTACAAATATGCCTGGAGCATACCAATCATAAGACACTGCACCATCAGAGGTATTCGTTACTTCTAAGAAAATACTAGAACCTGTATAACAAGCATCAGAAGGATTCACAACAAAACTCGCCATAGGAGCTTGGACATAAACGCCTGCACTTACCTCATCTGTACAACCAGATTCTCCATTATAAACTTCCAACGTAACTGTGTAGATACCATTCTCTGTATAGAAATGAGTTGGATTCTGCTCTGTGGATGTAGTTCCATCTCCAAAATCCCAATCCCAAGTATCTGCTCCAATAGAAGCATCTGTAAAGGTAACTGCTCCAGGATTAGAACAATCTTGCTGTGTACTGAATACTGCCTTAGGTGGAAAAAGGTGCATATAGTCTTCTATCAACAAACTATCATAACAATTATTATAACCTACAATCAACTTCACATCAAACCAACCTGTATCATTATATTCATGCAATGGATCTTGATCAGGAGAAAAACCTCCATCACCAAAATCCCATAGCCAATAATCTATATTTTCATCATTTGACAAATCCGTAAAGGCTACTATATTCTCAATACAGGTTTCTGTTGGAGCTCCTTCAAAATTGACTGAAGGAATATAGCCTGCCTGAATATAGTTAAACCAAGTAGAAGTGCCTTCACAGCCATTGTCTAATGTTATCGTTAAGCTCACATCATATGAGCCATGCTCAGTGTAAGTATGTGAAGGGTTTTGCAATGAAGATGTCGTACCATCTCCTAAATCCCAAGCCCAGCTAGTGATTGTTCCAGATACATTACTTATATCTGAAAAATTGACAAGCAAAGGAGCACAACCTTCTAAGGTATCTGCTTCAAAAGTAGCTGAAGGAGGTATGATATAAATTGTAGTTGTTGTGACGGATTGTTCGCAACCATTCGCTAATATCGCTGTGAGTGTGACTGGATACGTGCCTTCTTCTGTGAAAGTAAAAGTAGGATTTTGTGCTGTGGATGTTCCTGCTCCTCCAAAATCCCACATCAAACTACCATTATAAGCTGTAGAAAAGTCAACTATTAATGGAGCTTCGCAAGCAGTGATAGATTGTGAAGTAGTGTAGGACAAATCAATCGAACCTATTATATTGATACAATCTGGTGATTCGTAAATGACTATGCAGCCATCTGTAGTCGTGACTGTAAGACTAGGATAATGGCAACCATCCGCAGAATAAGTATGTACTGGATTTTCTAAATTAGATGAAGTCCCATCGCCAAAATCCCAAAAATAGATAACTACGTTGCTAGTTGTTTCATTAGCAAAAGTAGCTGTTATTTGATTACAACTGCCATTATTATTCGTAGTAAATGAAAACATAGGAGTAGCTCCTATATTGATAAAACTAGGTATGATCGTAGTATTACTACAACCTGTATCATTATTAGTTATTGTCAATGACACATCATAGTTGTCTGGTGTATTATAAGTATGTGATGGATTTTCTAAAGTAGATGTGTTATTATCGCCAAAATCCCAAGCATAGGATACATTGGCTAAATTACCTGTAGAGATATTATTGAAATTGACAGATAATGGAGCTTCACAACTATTGATATTATCTGCTGTGAACTGTGGTGTTACATCCGAAAATATATTGACCACATCTTCTTGAGATATGGACGTGTTACAGCCATTGGCATTTGTTGCCGTAAGGCTCACATCATAAATACTAGAAGTATTATAAGTGTGAGTGACTGTTAGATTAGATGTATTGATAATCGTTCCGTCTCCAAAATCCCAAGTCAGATTAGTAATATCACTATCATCAGATTCTGCTAAGAATGTCACTTCTAATGGTGCACATCCTTGTGTTGAAGTAGTAGCTACAAAATCCAAATCTGGACCAGTATATAATTCTATCGTTTCACAATAAGTATCAGAGCCATTCGTCCCTGTTACTTCTAAGCAAATATCATATGTTCCTTCTACTGTAAATATCCTTTCTGGATTTTCTTCATCAGAAAAGAAATTTCCATTTATCGTCCAATTATACGAAATCGCATTGGAAGACGTATTAGAAAAAGGAATCGTCAGTGGTACACAAGGAGGTGTAGGAATTTCTGCTAAAAACTCTGCATCCGGCGTTTGTGTCATTACCAAAACAGGCAATAAAGTAATTAAAAAAAGTAGTATTAGTGTTCGTAATTTCGACATAGCACAGAGGGTAGTTTTTATTCTTTAGCTTTATCAATATGAATAAAAGGGTTTTATAGTGATGTGCAGGTTCAAAAGTCGGCTTTGGTGACCTTGTGTGTAGTTGTTATTACGCTAATTTTGTGACATAGATAAACTCTATTACATTATGAACTAATCTTATAAATTGGTATTAAACGCAGTATTATTGTGTTATTATAATTAGTTTTAGCATAAAAATTTACAGGAAATGGTGAAGCATATATTTATCATATATTAGAATAAAAATCTTACTTTAGAAGCCAGCACACACTATAGTACATAGGAATTCTTTAAAAACTACTCATGATGAAACTTAGCACCTTAATCACATTAATAATTACTTTAATGTCATTTTCTGTGCAGGCACAAGATAGCAAAATAGATACTTTATTTTCTATCAATGAAAATTTTGAATTTATTTTTAGGAATAATGTAGATAGCAATGATATCCTTACGCTCAATCTCATGAGTATAAAAGAAGGCGAAAACTACGTCAATCTAGTAGATACCACTGTCCAATTACAACATAAATTCTATACTAATACGCAATTGAATAATAACTTTCGTATATAAATGGACTCCTTTAGCTGATTACTTCGTTACAAATACTCGCTGATGCTAAGGCATCGCCTGCGTTTTGTGCCTCGTCCTCAACAAAATGAGTAACATATCCAATACGAAATACATTATTCAATTGCGTATAATTTGTACTTGGAACTCGATGGTAGTAAGATTTATAAATATATTTATGCCCGCCTGAACAGCAGGCGATATTATGTATATACAGAAGATTTTACGATGCCTAAATACACTGTAAAGTAAGTAATCTTAAGTTTTGATGGCTTCTTTTGAAATTTGGACATCGTTATTTTTCTCCACCGTAGCTAAGGCTACGCTGTCAAAAAATGCCTCGCCATATTCCAAAATAATCTCATCAAAATATTAAACAACTTACTTTACAGTGTACTAAAGGTGGACGAATAGAACTTGCTTATTGCTTCTATCAGAATGTGGAATATCTGGAGCAAGCTTATCAATTAAAAATAGAAGGACTAGCGTTCGTACAGGTCTATATTGATAAAAGAGGTTGAGTGACTAAAGCTAAACCGCTGACCAGATTAGGCTATGGGTTGGAACAGGCAATGATGAAGGCTATAGTGAAATGTGGCTGTGCTTATGAAGCTGGAAAAAGGGATGGTATGCCGATTCAGAGTGTTTGGAATATTCCTATGAGGTTTGATCTGTAGGACTGCTAATTTACTTAATATCCACAATTATAAAAAAGGGTAGTGCTATAAATGAGCACCTTTTTTCTTGAATTCGTACTTATCCCATTTGAGTTGCTGTTCAATGTTATAATTACAAAAGAAATATTTGATTGTACCAATATGGTTTTCAAGTTTTTTGGAGAACGAAAGTGTTTTCCTAACAAGTCTGTAAACCCTCTGCCTAATGGTATTATTAAGTCTTGACAAATGATTGGTATCCTTTTTAATTTTAGAATACTTATGCCTTTTTTTAGGAAAAACACCCTTATAAGCATCCCAGTCATCAGAATAGAAATACCCACATTTCTTCACTTTTATGGGGATTTTCTCCCACAACTTCTCTGCTGCACTCCTACTCCTATCCCCAATATGAAAAGCGACAACCTGCCTCGTTTTTCGACATTGAGCTATCCAAATCCACTTCTTATTCGTCTTTTTATAAACGAGTGACCATATTTCATCCAACTCACAATCAATTAGTTGCAAATTAATTTCCAGATTCTGAGAAAGGCGGTAGTTCAAATCATCAGGCGGTCTATCATGCAATCTCTCTTTATATATCCTAGTAACCAAGAAAAGGATATTCTAACCACCCGACAAATCCCAAAGGACAAGCGTTCCAGTAATAAGGGATTGACCAGAGCAATCTGTGGAGCACTCACAAACCAATTTTTTCCTTTTGACACTAGTGGACTAACTCATAAATTTCGATACTCCCAAGATTTGTACTTATCAGCTTATGCGTCGTTCCAAAAATACTCATTACGCTACGGCGTAACTGCATTATTTCCCTCAATCGTAGCCAAGGCTACGATTGAGGGAAATGCCTTATTTATTTTCAAAATCTCTAATTTGTCTCTTATAAAAAACTATTCGTAATAAAGTCTAATGATATGAACTTATTGCCATTTTTTATAATGGTGCTCATTTATAGCACTACCAGAATATTAAACTTAAGTATATTGGCATATTCAAGAACTTCGTTTACCAAAACAGTCCACAATTTGTGATTTTCTGCTGAAAGACTAAAAGCCTTCTTCATGTCATCTAATCATTTTTCAAACCTAATATTTATCATATACCAAATATAAAAAAGAATATTTGAATACTACCATATTCCATTCCTAACGTTATCGTAACACTCATTATGCAATCCTTAGTCTTTATTAGCGTTATCTTTGCAGGTAAGGAAATAGAAAAAAGAAACTACCCATCGTAACTTATTTATTTATTGCCTATTTCCTAGATAAGTGAGAACTTGTTAATAATTTTATACGAACCAATACTGTAGAGATGAGAGCCTTTTTTGTTATTATGTTATCTTTTGTTTTTGCTGGCGTTTTTGCTCAAGCAGATTCTGTAAGAGTAGAACAAACTCCGCTTACTATCGCTGAAGATTCCTTAAAAGGATGGGCTAAGACTTTTATGACTAATCGTGATGTGGATGTAAGGACAGAAGCAGCGGATAAATTCGTGGAAGGATTATATGCTGCATTAGAAACGCCTGCTTCTTTTGATTATAAATTCGATTCCCTATTTACTGTTTCTCAACTCTACCCTGCTGATAGTACTTTTCGTATCATGACTTGGCAGCTTTATATTGACAAGGATGAATATAAATACTTTGGTATTATACAGCAAAGAGGAGACAAAGAAAAAAATATCAGTCCTAAAATTACTCGTCTAAATGATTTTTCTGGCAGAATGAAAAATATCGAAGACAAAGTCCTTTCTGCTGAAAACTGGTATGGTGTATTGTACTATAATATCGAACCTTTCAAAACGAAGAAAGGGATGAAATATGCCTTATTTGGTTTCGATGCCTATAAGTTTTTTGAGAAAAGAAAACTGATGGAAATATTGAGTTTCGATGAAAATAGAGAACCTATTTTTGGTGCTCCAGTGATAGAATATACCATTAAGAGAAATAATGTTCCTGCAAAGGAAGCCATGTTCCACAGATTCATGATAGAGTATTCTGCTAATGCTTCTGCTAGTATTAACTTCAATTTGGATGAGGAAATGATTTTATTTGATCATCTCATTCCAATGAGTTCTTCTTTTCCTGATGTGCCTTATGTAATGGTGCCAGATGGTAGTTATGAAGGTTTCAAAATGAAAAGAGGAGTTTGGACTTATGTAGAAAAAGTATATGATCAAATTTCTGATGAAGCTCCTCGTCCTTCTCCTGTTTTTGATGGGAAGAAGAGGGATATTTTGGGGAGACCGCAGAAGTAGATCTTGAGATAAATTTGGATGATAGAATATTACTTAGTGAAACGAATTCAATAACCTGAGCAGTTATGCTTCTTCTTTTCTCTTCTAAAAAACACAAAAAATAGTTCCGTAGCTACGGCTATGCAACGATTTTTTGAATTCTTTAGAAGAAAAAATTACTACCCCTTTCTACTCAATTTATTAAATACGTTTCACTTAGTGACGAGAAACAAATAAACGCTACATTCTAACTTGCCTTTTTGTTTGCTAACTTCGTTGAAAATACTCGCCATAGCTACGGCTATGTCTGCGTTTTTTGCCTTATTAGCAAGCAAA
>JBNMOV010000097.1:0-13126 GCA_051275765.1 Maribacter sp.
AAAAACTTGTACTTCTGGTATCCATTCTCCACTGGCATATAAATCATCGATCTTAATCCATGGTTCTGTATCACTACCTCTTACACTCAACTCTACATTACTACTTTTTAACCCCTGTAAAGCTTCGATTGCGGCACTAGGAACAATTATCTTGTAATCTATCTTCAGGAAAACCCTTTTATCATTATTCAAATTTTTGGTAATGATAATTTCACTGTCATCTGTGTATAATGCATTAGTTACCTTCAATATCTTACCATAATTCTCTCCACTTTCTATTAATTTTATCGATCCTGCATTATTATTTGTATTAAAATCCATCGCAGGAAATTCGTTGATACCAAAGGTGTTTTCATCTATGATAAAAGCAGGTTTATCTTCTATTAAATCATACGTAGGCAAATTAACCAAGGTATTTCTTAACTGAGTACATTCTACTATCTTTCCATCTAGTTCATTATGTGTATCTGTATCCAAATTTGCATGAGCAGCGACATCATAACTACCTGCCATTGAAAAATCAAATGTATTAGATAAAGTATATACATGAGATGCTCCTGGAGCAAGAGAAACAAAAATAATTTCTGATGTTTCCTCTCCATTTATATTAATGGTCACAGGAATATCCTCTACCATATTATTCCCTGCATTAAACATACTAATTGTTATCTGCTCATTAGAAGAAAGCGAATTACTCGTGAGTTCTCTTCCTCTGATACTACCAGCACTCAAACCTGTGATTTCTATATCATCTCCCCAAGGACAAGGATAAGCATCTGTCCCTATTGTATTTTTTGCCTTTGCCATTAGCGATCTTTGTTCATCTTCATAAATGGCTCTTACTGAAAACCAATAAGTTTCGTTGGCATTATTATTATATTCTACTTTATAGTTCGTTTGAGTAGTCGTACCTACTAGCGTCATTCTTCTATTCTGCAACATGAATACTTCATATCCTATAGCAGAACCAGTGGTATTCCAAGTTACATTGAAACCACTACCACATAACGGAGCTATCGCCAAAGAATTAGGAGAACGACATATATTGAATTTTTCTGTAGTACTAGTAGATCCATTCCCTTGGGCTAGCACTCTGATTTTAGCATTAATGGTATGAGTATTGGCTACTGTCCATAGATAAGATCTCACATTAGCTGCTGTACTACCTATGCTATTCCATGTAGTTCCATTATCTAATGAATATTCCAATTCATATCCTGTTACATCTTCAAGATTAGAATTCCATGAAATGGACAATGGCTGATTCCTAGCAACAGTTTGTCCTCCTATCGGATAAGTCATATTGATAGACTTGTCTTGGCTAAGATAAGAAATCGCATAGGTCTGAGTTTCCCCCTCCAGATTGTAGGTAGATACTTTTATCGTGTAAGTTCCTACTAGAGGAGTACTAATGGTTACTTGTTCTATATTGTTAATTCTATCTATACCTCTAGTGGCAACGTTAGTTACATTCGCAGGACTATGGTCTAATTTCCAAGGCTGATATACTGTTCCATCAGGTGCAGTAACTGTCAAATCCAAATCATTGATAAGAATATTACCATCATAAATAGGCTGTGGAATATCATTCCAAGCTAATAATACCTTGACTTCTTTTTGATTTTCTGGTACTGTGATGGTATAGGAACTAGATTCTCCTTCCGTTCTGGTTTCGCCTAAGAAAAAATTAGCTGCTTCTATATTTTCAATCGCCTTTCCTGCGTTCATGATTCCGAATCCATATTGAAAATCAGGACCAAGATTACCTGCATCAGTAGCAGTATTGCACAAGGTTGCTTTTATCAATGCCCCTTGAGGATTTTCGTTATCATTCAGTTGTTTATATCTTTCATAAACAAGTGTGGTAGCTCCAGTCACATTGGCTGTAGCCGAACTAGTACCAGAAATGACTATATAATTATTATTATTTCCTGTAGTGATGACTCCTTCACTCAATGCTGTTATTTCAGGTTTTATTCTTCCATCCGCTACTGGTCCTTGTCCTGAAGTAGGATTAATACTACCATTTTGCATGATTGCTCCTACTGTCAATACATTTTTTGCAGCAGCATAAGTTTGCAATACCGTATGATAACCTAATGGATAACCATTACAAGTATTTCCTCCACTATTTCCTGCTGCTACGATATGTAGTGCATCATCATATTTGACCAATTGCTGATCCATCATATTACTATAATAATCATATGCACCAGCTGTAGCACATAAAAAACTAGAACCATAAGAATTATTGGTTAGCCTCATGCCATAAGCAGTATAATACTCATCCATATGATAAAAAATCCTAAAGGTCTTTTGTGTGATGAGTTGAGCTTTAGGAGCATAACCTCTATTTATCTCTATTATGTTACCTGCTCCTACTATGATTCCTGCCATCTTATCAGCATGATCTCCATAATTAGTATAAGTACCATCGGCAAAATTGATGACTCTACCTTCCAAATCTATGTGCGTACCTAATTCTCCTCCATCTCCAAGTCCTACTATCATTCCTTCTCCTTGCAAATCCAAGCCTATTGGATTAGTCGCAGCACCCAGTTGGTGGAAAGAGATACTTTTATCATTCAATGGTTCTGGTTCTTCTACCAAGGCACTGATATAAGCTACTTCTGGCATATTGGCTAATGCTTCTATTAAAGAAGCATCTATATTACCTATCAACACTTGTGTATTAGTAGAAGAAAAATCATTATTAGTAATTCCAAAATCATTTTTTAAATTTTGGATAGCTTCTTTAGATAGTGCATCAAAAAAAGTAATCGCTACACCAGTATTTCCAGAGTAGGATAATTCGTCTGAAACCTTAGTAGATGCAGCGGGTAAGTATGCCGCTGCATCTATTTGGTTAATCAAACTATTTTTAGTTCCGTTAGGCAATAATAAAACAACTGAACCATCAGTGTACTTTCCTTTTATCTGTACTCCTGCTAATTTTAGCTGTTGCCTTAATTGAGTAAATGTCGTTTCATCAATAGCTATATAAATATTGCCATCATAACTTTTACCCCTTTCTAATGTTTTCTCAAAGTTTAGTGTACCTGCATCCTGTGCTAGCAACGAACTGCTAGACAAGGCGAAAAATAATAGTATAGTAAGTAGTGTAATGTTTAATTTCATAGCCTAATGCCTTGGAACAGTTTTTAATATCTGCAACCCATTTGGCTACAACTAACAACTATCCAAAACCAATGCCAACTAATATCCACCAAGGCACTAACCATCACCAAAACGTGACATAGAATAAACGACATATAAGTCAATAAGTATATTCTTACTATTCTAACAATGAACGCATCCACTCTTCTAACTTCTTTCTTGCGACAGAACTGGAACAATGATAATTATTGATGATAATAGAAAAGGAAAGGAGTTTTCCTGATACAGAAACGGCATATCCAGTATAGCTACGAATACGATCCATAGAGCCTGTTTTGCCATATATTTTCCCTACTGCGGAGGTATTCTTAAACATATATTTAAATGTGCCTGTCTTACCTGCTATGGCAAGGGCATTCTTGAAATCAAAACCAAAAGATTGGTCTATTTTTATCTTTCTCAATATCTCTGCAAAATGTTTGGATGTAATACCATTTCTAGTGGATAATCCACAGCCATCTTCCATATAAAACCCATCCATATCCACTCCCCTATCCTCCCAAAATTCGACTAATGCTTCTATCCCTTTTTCTCTTGTTCCCTTATTCCCCTGCTTCTGACCAATGGCTTTCAGCATGGCTTCACAATACAAATTGATACTTTCTTCATTAGTTACTTTAGCTATATCGAAAAGGGATTTGGAACGATGCGTATAAATAGTTTCACGAGTACTATTACTAGTTTTCCCTTCATTCTGTGTAAGTTCAAACTGGCTAGTGGCTCGTTTAGAAGTCTTTACGCCTTGCTCTTCCAGTGCATCTAAAAGCAGAGCTGCTGTTGTAAATGCAGGATCAGGAAGACTGCCCTTTACTTTGAAAATACCTGTACCTACGGGGATCGTTCCCCTTAAAAACCTAGTATTTTGGTAAGGTGCACCATAAATATAGCAGTTATCACCAGAGCCTTTGGACGCAGAAGTTACTTCATTTACAAATAATGCGTTATGTAAACTTGGAACGGTTCGTTCTACCTTTGGAGCTTTGCCTAAGCTGGCATTCTGTCTAAAACTCAATTCATAGGTATTTGCATTAATATTGAGTCCACTTACTCCTGCTCCATAGTAATTCCCAATATCATTCCACTGCCAAGAATCAGGTGTGCTCTCTGTATTATAATAAGAACCATCGCCTATTACCCTTCCTTCTATTGTTTGTATACCTAGTGCTTTTATGACTGATACGAATTGGAGCATGAGTTCTTTGTGCTGTATATTGCCTTTTGGCAGTTCTGCTCCTAAGGTAGGATCGCCAAATCCTTTGATATATATATTGCCTTGAAGTACACCATTGGAGATGCTTCCATCATATTGCAATTCTGTCTTAAATGTATAGTTTTTTCCTAAAATCGCTAAGGCTGTGGCAGTTGTAATGACCTTCATCGAAGAAGCTGGCGGAATACTTAAATTAGGTTGGTAACTGGAGATAATTTCACCTGTTTCCACATCCATTACAGTCATACTGATGGATGCGTGTTTCATGACAGGATCTGCAACGATCTTCTCTATACTTTTATCAATTGGATTCTGTGCAATTACAAAACTATGAATCAAGCAGATAAGAAATAATAACATTATTTTCACATTCATTTCTCATCGTATTTAGCAGAATTACTACATAGCGAATTTGTGACACATAACTCTCCTGCTCCAAATTAGATTATTTAATAAAATTAACTTTTTTATAATAAAATCTAGTTATCAAAAATAAATACCCTAGTTATTTTTATATTTCAATTGATTTTCCTGTGCTCGTTTGGCATCAGCCGTTCGTCCTAAATAAGTATAGGCATTCACTAGATTACCATAGATTGTTGAGAGCTGTTCTTCTTTAGCATATTCCAATGCTTTTTCAAGATTTTCTGCAGCTAAGGTATGTTCTCCCATGACACCATAAGTACTTCCCATATTCATATAACCATCAGAATAATTAGGTTCTCGTTTCAAGGCTTTTTCGTACATTTCTTTCGCCTTATTGATCATGTATTCGAAGTTAGGTTGATCGCCAGCTCGTTGTTTAGCTAATGCTTCATTGAAAAACAAATAGCCATAATTACTGTATATCGAACCTTTACAACCAGGATCTGCAATGGCTTTTTCATACCATTTAGATGCTTCCGCAAATTCTCCTCTTCTAAAATAGGATAAACCTAACTGCCCTATCGCTTCTGTATATTCTGGATGAATTTCTACTGCACGACTATATACTTCTACTGCCTTATCGTAGTACTCTTTTTGTTCAGCAAGATCTTGTGTTTTCTTTCCTAATTTTAAATATTCTGTCCCTATATAACCATTCAATCTAGCACTTTCTGGTGCTTTTTGAATATCTGATTGATACAGACTATAAGAATTGAACCAATCTACATTCCTAGTAATGGTTTGATAAGCTGCTAAAACTAGTATAATTCCTGTTACCGCTAATAATGGCGTTTTATTAGTAAACATAGAAGCCATATCTTTTGGATTCTCCTCTAATTCTGTACCTCCTCCTAAGTATTTGGCTAGAAAATAAGCTACTGCCAAACAGAATCCAAAAGAACTGATATACAAAAAGCGTTCTCCTAAACCTGCTCCTATTACAAGTAGTAAATTACTATACAAAAACATATTAATGAGATAAAACAAAATGGCATAGGATAGAAATTTCTTTGTTTTTAAAGTCATCAAAGCAAAGCCTAACAAACCAATATGTGCCAATAAGGAAAGAAATACCAAAGGATTAGACAAGGTTGTAATAGGAATATAATTATAATTATAATCACAAATCAACGGATTGGGATAAACAAGTAGTAACAAATATTTCCCCATCACCCACATCGCTGTAGCTTTCTGTTCTATAAATGAGGCACTTTCTGCTGTTAGAAAATTATCTATCTTATTTGTACTTATTTTTTCGGGAAAAATAGAGCCTAAGACAGATATTCTTGCAAGTAAATAAACTATAGTAGGAATCAAATAAATTCCAAAGAGTACGAATATTTTTTTCAAAGATAGCTTAGAAAAAAAGTATAGCGTCAAAGGAATCAAGGCAACGAAAATCACCGCATTTTCCTTAGAAAATAGTGCACCGACTAAGGATAAACAGGAATAAATTAGATGCTTGCTCTGTTCTCCTTCTTCAGCATATTTCCAAGCATTGAACAAGGCAAGTATCGAGAAAAACAGCACCAGTATTTCATCACGACTCTTGATATTCGCTACTATTTCTGTATGTAAGGGATGTGCTGCAAATAAAAGCATCGCTAAAAATGGAATCCAAATAGAATAGCGATGTAGTATATTCCTAAACGTGAGAAACATCAGCATACAAGTCATGGCGTACAAAAGTACATTGACGAAGTGGCTGATTTGTGGTGTGTCTTTGGCTATGGTCCATTCAATAGCAAACATCGCAATAGACATCGGGCGGTACATGGTACTACTCTCTCCAAATGATCCTTCCCGATAGCGAGTCGTGAATATTTCGCCTAGATTACTAATGCCCCCTCTTACGATATGACTATCTGTAACCACAGAATTATCATCTAAGGCATATTCGTGCCCTAGTGTATTGGCATATAATAAAAATGCTAATCCAAAGATGATTCCTCCTAGTAATAAATGGAATTTATCAAAACCAATAGACATTGGTTTTTTCTTCGTGACTGATTTATCTTTCTGCTGTTTAGCTTTTTTCTTTTTTTTCTGGCTCATTTCCTTTGTAGTTGGATGGTAAGCGAAAGATAAGGATTTTATGATAAAAAGAAGATAAGCTGATATAATTGAAGGTTTCAATTATATCAGCTTATCTAGAGCAAATCGAAAATATGTGAGATTTCTGAAGTTTTGATTGAGCAAGGTTATCGCTTCTGCCTAACAAAACATCAAAAGTTTTGAAAACTTTCGATGTTCGTCAATTTTTACTCAGCCCATTCATAATACCTAGCTCCTTCATCTGTGCCTTCTGTTCCTATTCTTACGAGTTTGAAACTTTTATTGGCTACGATAAAGCTATCCTTGGCATAGCCTGTGTGTAAGTTTTGATAAGTATTATAATCAATTCTTGTACGGGCATCCAGTTTTTTTCCAATATTCAATGAAGCTGCTACATTTTTCCATCCATCTTGAAGAATTCCTTCAAAGACTTTAGATTTAGATCCACTTCCATAAGCGATGAAACCGAATTTCTTTCCAGATAAATCGTCATCGTTATTAGCTGCTACTTCTAGTGTACTCACTAATGCTAAGAAAATAGATCCTGCATACATATTGCCAACTAAGCCTGAAGCCCATTCACTAGGAGCTATTTTTTCTTGTATGAATGCTTTATATTCTGGTGTTTTGGAGATACTTCTTAATACTGCGTTTTGAGCTTTTCCAAAAGTACGATCATCTTCAAAATCTGCTCTTTCTGGGAAAACAATTTCGTTTTTCGCTAATAAAGCAGTCCAAGTACCACTTTTTTTGCTTTCATCAATGAAGATTGGAGAAAAAATACGTCTACCATGAAAAGCATAAGGAAGATGGAAAATCAATCGTTCCCAAGATTGTGTAATTGCATCTGATGCTTGATAAATTCCTTTCGCAACTACTTTTCCACTAAAATGTGCAAAAGCCTCTGTCATTCTACTTTGATAGCATTGATTAGAAAACTGACCATCAAAAATAGGTGTGGATTTATGTATCGTTAATATTGCTTCATTGGCATCTATCATTCCTTTGGTTTCTAAGGAATGATTCGTCTTTTGCTCAATGGAAGAAGAATCTGTTTCAGTGAGATCTGCCCAATTTAATACTTCTGCTATTAAATCTCGCTTGGAAATATGTCGCAATGGTTTGAAAAAATCATGTACGCCCATCGTTGCTACGCCCCAATTATCATCAAATGAAATCAATCTTGGATTTGATTTCACTAACATTGCCACAGCTCCAGCTCCTTGTGTATATTCTCCTGTGGAAGCCAGTTCATACTTTGCATTATCAGAACTTACTACGATTCCTATTCTATCTTCATATCCACTGACCCAATCTATCGTATTATTCAAAGCATCCACGCCTCCTATGCAGGCGAAAGTCATATCTATCACATCACAATGCAAAAAACAATCTTCACCATGTTCTTTGGAAAAATAATTACGTAGCATTTCTAGTGCGTAAGTAGCGGTAGGTTTTGCACCATCTAATGCACTTTCTGTACCCATATATATCCGTCCTATTTGCTGAGGACACAAGTCATTTTTAAGGATGAGTTCTAATATAGCATTGGCAGCCATTGTAGCGGAATCTTCGTGTGCATCAGGTATTGCCATTTGACTTAGACCTAATCCTTTATTGAGTTTGAGATATTCGATTCCTCTAGCTTCTGCTAAGTCTTTAATGTCAAAATACAGTTGAGGAACATAGAGGGACATATCGTCGATGCCCACAGATGAATACGAATTCATTGATTTGAATTTTTATGTTGGTGGTATTGGCTTGGCTAGGGAAGAGTAGTATCAACTCAATACTGGTAAAATATTCCCAAAAGTATAATTTATAATTAAAAGTTGTTCAGAAAAGATTCAATAATTTATTTACAAGTCCTTGATTCCTAAATAGGATTGAAATATGTGTCTAATTGACAGTACTTCGTCTAAAAATCATGTAGGATTGAACCAAAAAGTATATTATATTTGTTGAGTAGTGAATGGAAGAGTGAAATTCATTTACAAATCCAATAAATAATTAACTAAAAATAGTTTTAAAATATGAGTAGATTCGAAAAATCGAGTAATCCAGCGATGAAGCAGTTTACAAATCCTTCTTATGATTACAATGCAAATGTGTTGGATGCACCGATTAATTCAGTAGCAGATGGAGTAATGACCTTATCTGGTACGATTAATAAAACCTTTTTGCTATTAGCAATATTGATAGTATCTGCTGTCGTATCAGCTTTTGTTTTTCCTAGCCAAACTGTCATGTATGTAGGGTTGGGTGGAGCGTTCATCATAGCTATCGTGATTAGTTTCAAACCTACGATGGCTCCTATATTATCACCTGTATATGCAATATTCGAAGGAATGTTTCTAGGATTAGTATCCACTTACTATGCAGCAAGAGTAGGAGATCCTAATATTATTTTCTACGCAGTAGGATTGACTATCTCTACATTCGCAGCCATGCTGATGATTTATAAATCGGGGCTGATTCCTGTGACTAAAAAATTAAGAATGATTATCACAGCTGCTACGATGGGTATCATGTTTATGTATATCATGGCATTTGTGATGAGCATGTTTTTTGGTGTAAGTGCAACTTATCTTCATGATGGCAGTTGGTTAGCTATAGGATTATCCGTCCTTATCATTGGAGTAGCAGCCTTCAATTTCCTACTGGATTTTGATACGATAGAAAAAGGCGTACAAGGACAAGCACCTAAGTATATGGAATGGTATGGTGGATTTGCTTTATTAGTTACTTTGGCTTGGTTGTACTTCGAATTCCTAAGATTATTGTCAATGCTGATGGGTAGGGACTAAAGTTAGATATTAGATTTTAGATCGCTTCGCTTTTAGATATTAAACTAAAAAGAAGAGATTTCTAAGTATAAAAAATGGTTTGAGAACAAAGTTCTCAAACCATTTTTTAATCTAATATCTAAAAGCGAAGCGGTCTAAAATCTATTTGTAGGCCACCACCCAATCCTTCGTTCCATGTGTATAAGAATAGAATCCTTCACCTGATTTTCTACCTAATTTTCCTGCCATCACCATATTAACTAATAATGGACAAGGAGCATATTTAGGATTACCAAAACCATCTTGTAACACTCTCATAATAGAAAGACATACATCTAAGCCAATAAAATCTGCCAATTGCAATGGTCCCATAGGATGAGCCATGCCTAATTTCATGACTGTATCAATTTCTTCTACTCCTGCTACTCCTTCGAATAAGGTAATGATCGCTTCATTGATCATTGGTATCAATATCCTATTAGCTACGAAGCCTGGATAGTCATTCACTTCTACAGGAACTTTACCTAATGCCTTACTCATTTCCATGACGGTCTGAGTCGTTTCATCAGATGTGGCATAACCTCTGATTACTTCTACCAATTTCATGACTGGCACAGGATTCATGAAGTGCATCCCAATAACTTTGTCTGGTCGTTGAGTAGCAGCAGCGATTTGTGTGATAGAAATCGATGATGTGTTGGTCGCAAGGATCGCACCTTCTGGAGCGAGATCGTCCATTTGTTCGAAGATACGGAGCTTCAAATCTATGTTTTCTGTAGCAGCTTCTACGATTAGATCTGAATTGGAAGCAACTCTAGCCAAATCTGTATGTGTACTGATATTGCTTAATGTCGATTGTTGTACTTCTTCCGTTATTTTCCCTTTGGCTACCATTCTTCCTAGATTCTTGGAAATCGTAGCGACTGCCTTATCTAAGGATGTTTGGGATATATCGACCAAGTTCACTTGGTGTCCGTTCATGGCAAATACGTGGGCTATTCCATTCCCCATTGTTCCTGCTCCTATTACGGTTACTTTCTTCATCTTCTTATCTAGTTTTTGTTAGGCAAGTTACAATAATAAATTACCCATTTTTACTTTATCTTTTTCCGTTCTACCTCATTAAAAAGCCTCGTCATAGCTACGGCTGCACCTACCTTTTTCGACTCGTATAACAAAAAAATATTCCCTCAAAACTGGGCATCTATTAATTGTACTTTGTCTTAGTTCTGCGAAGATAATAAAAATTATATCGATAGCTTATTTCAGATACTTAGAGAATAGGCTATAGACAAACTAGTCTATTAATTTAAATTAAAGTTATTTTAATGTATTATTTACAAAAATAAATACTTGATTATCAATAATTTATATTTTAATAATTATTAAAAACATAGTATTTTTATAAGTATTTGTAGTTTTTATTACTTCAAATAGGGGCTACATTAGTAACATAGTTAGTCAATATTGCAACTGAAGTCCATAAAAAAATTACCATGAGCAGAGAACTAATATCATTATTCCTAAAAGAAATCCCTTTATTCGCTTTATTGAATGATGCTGAATTCAGTAGATTATTACAAGGAGCAGAATACCACAAGAAATCAAAATACGACTTTGTATATATGCCAGATGAAATGGCTAACAAAGTATTCTTTTTGAAAAAGGGCTGTATAAAGATAGGTACACACTCTGGCGATGGTAAAGAAGTCATCAAGACTGTTTTATATCCTAATGCGATGTTTGGCGAATTATGTTTGGTAGGAGAACCAAATAGAATTGATTTTGCTCAGTGCATGAATTCTAATGTAGAATACTGTGCAGTGGATGCTCAATTAATCAGGACTATGGTTCAGCAAAACCTGAAGATGAGCCTAAAACTGTACGAGATGATTGGTAAGAGATTAATTTCTGCGGAACGTAGATTAGAATCTTTGGTATTAAAAGATGCTAGAGCAAGAATCATAGATTTCATCAAGGATAATGTAAAAAAATATGGACAAAGAGTGGGTTACGAAATGCTCATCAGACATTCTTTGACTCAACAAGATATTGCTAATATTACAGGAACTTCAAGACAAACGGTTACTTCTGTATTGAATGATTTGAAGAAATCGAATCTTATTTATTTCAACAGAAGGAGTATTTTGGTAAGAGATATGGCAAAATTAGCTTAGCATATAATTAGGTTTTAGTTAATATATACAAAGGGATTCACTGAAAAGCGAATCCCTTTTTTAGTATTAGGAATGATTAAGAGCCTATTTAAATTCAAACAAACTCTTATAATACGCCCCCTTATAATGCTAATTTTTATCTTTATGTTCTTTTATCTATGCACCAATACATATCCACTCATCATCTTGCCTGAGCCATCATTCAATTCTATGGTATAGAAAAAATTACCATCTGGCAGGTGCTTTCCGTTCCATGTTCCATCCCAACCCATTTCGTTGCTGTAGCCTTCCCCCTTTTCGTTTTGATAGATTCGATTTCCCCAAGCATTGAATACCTGAATAGAACAATTAGGATACATTTCTATTCCTCCTATCCTGAACATATCATTGACACCATCACCATTAGGAGAAAAACCAGTATATACCTTAACTTCATCACAAACAGTGATTACACTTACTATAGCAGTATCACATCCTTGGTTATTACAAATGATGTATTCAAATTCATCTATGCCACAAAAGTTTTCGTTAGGTTCGTAACTGATTTGATTATCAGTAGTAACATATGTAGAACCATTAGTCGCTTCTGTCAATACGATGAGGCTGGAAATATAACTAATCGTATCATTATCTGCTACAGGAATCATAATCGTTTCGTTTTGGTTAGTCGTATCGACATCACCAATAGCGACAGGCTGATAAATAGTAGGATCGATGGTAGCGATATAGAAAATCGTACTATCGCAACCTCCCATATTATCACAATAAACAATACACGCCGTATCCAAACCTACAGACAACCCTGTATATTCCACACACAAAGAGCCATTTTCAAAAGTAAATAATACGTTCTCTCCAGAGTTTTCTGGACAGTTATTCATGATAGTAAATTCATCTCCCATCAAATCCTCTGCACTAAGGCACATGGTTTCACTTTCACCTAAAAGGACGGTTTCTACGACTACCTCGCCTTCTGGAGCAAGGACTACTTGAAAAGTAATATAAGTCGTATCGCAAATCCCCAAATCATCACAGATAACATAACAAACCGTTTCATTCCCTGCGGCTAAGCTAGTATAATCAATACATAAATTTTCTTCATTAGGATAATATTCCAATATACCTAGAGGTGAATTTATTTCGCAATTTTCCATACTTACTACATTACCTAATAAGTCTGCATCATCTAAACAAATCGTGCCTGGTAGTCCTAAATAAACGGTTTGTTCGATATAATCAGTAGGTGTACATGCCACAGTAACAATCGTAGTATCTGCACAATCTAATGCTATATT
>JBNMOV010000098.1:0-13098 GCA_051275765.1 Maribacter sp.
TTAGAGTTTATTAAAAATACTAAACAATGGAAGATAATCTTTTTGGTATTCCAGATATGGATGTTTATTTGGTCATAGGAATTTTACTTTTCTTTATTTTAATGGAAGTCATTGGTGGATATTGGCAAAAAACACAAAGAACAGCTAGTGATTGGATACAAGAATTAGGTTCTTATCTTCTAGTCGGATTAGGCACTAAAGCAGCTATTCTAGTAAGTGTGTTGGGATTGAGTCAGTTGTTAGTTCCTCAATTTAATGGGCTACTTCAAGGGAATAATTTAATCCTCATGGCATTGTTTTATGTGTTGATAGATGACTTTTTACAATATTGGTATCATCGTTCTGCACATGAATATAGCTTCTTATGGAAACTACATAGACCTCACCATCAAGCAGAAGAAATGGGTTTTTTCATTTCTTATAGAAATGCAGTATTGTATTATATTATCATGCCTAATCTTTGGTGGGTAGGTGTTTGTACATTTTTAGGGTTAGCAAAAGCTGTAGCAATAGGATTGGTATTGAAACAACTAATTATCATTGGTTCACATAGTACTGTTTCCTATGATAAAATTTTATACAAGTATAAAATTTTGAATCCAATAGCAACTATTTGGGAACGGATTTTTATCACACCAGCGTTCCACCATGCACATCATGGAAAAACGAAAAGGGATGGTATCAGTGATCCAAATGGTAATTTTGGAAATATGTTTTCCTTATGGGATCAGCTATTTGGAACAGCCACGTATACTCGAAAATTTCCTACAGATTATGGCTTAGAAAACGATCCAATAGAACATTGGACAGCTTCCTTATTATATCCATTGATTACTTCCAAAAATAAGGATAGTGAAATTTCAAGAGGACACAAAAAGGAAAGCACTATCACGACGGAACCCTCTACTATTAAATTAGAAAAAGGAGAAAAATACCTTTGGTGTCAATGTGGAATGAGTAAGAACCAACCATTTTGTGATAGTTCACATCATGGCACTAAGTATAAGCCATTACTTTTTGAAGCCAAACGAACAGGAGATGTCAGATTATGTAATTGTAAACTGACTAAAAAAGGACCATTCTGTGATGATTCGCATATTGATGTAAAAAATAGCTAATTTTAAATTCCTAAGATACTTTTAATACTAAATCGAATAAACCAATAGCATGCTTAATTTTTCAGTTTTATTAGAAGATAGTGCCAGAAGATATCCTACTAAGGACGCATTTGTTTTTATGGACACTCATCTTAATTATGCTCAAATAAATAGAGCAGCTAATCAAATTGCAAATGGTTTACAATCAATTGGAATTAAACCAGGAGATAAAGTTGCTTTAAGTTGCTTGAATTTGCCTTATTTTCCAATGATGTATTTTGGTATTCTTAAAGCAGGAGCAGTAGTCGTTCCATTGAGTGTATTACTAAAAAGAGATGAAATAGAATATCATTTAAAGGATTCTGATGCCAAAGCATATTTTTGTTTTACAGGCACTCCAGAATTGCCAATGGCACAAGAAGGATATGCAGGTTTCCAAAAAGTGGATGCATGCAAAGATTTCTTTGTTATCACTCCAAAACCAACAGATGCCTCACCAATAAAAAATACAAAAACTTTGGGGATGCTAATAGGAGGACAATCTCCAATTGCTACTACTGTTCCAACTGGAGCAGATGACACCGCCATCATCATTTATACTTCAGGCACAACAGGAAAACCTAAAGGAGCAGAATTAACACATAGCAATGTATTGCTCAATACTATTCTTTCTTCTAATTTGGTGAATACACTACCAAATGATAAACAATTAATTGTACTACCACTATTCCACGTTTTTGCAATGGTGGTATTGATGAATGCAGGAGTATATAAAGGAATTACCAGTATTCTTTTAGCTAGATTCGATGCAGAAGCTGTTTTAGGAGCAATGGTCAAACATAAAATAACCATTTTCGCTGGAGTGCCTACCATGTACTGGGGCTTATTGAATCACAATAGTGAAAACTTCGATTTAAAAGATATTTCTAAAAACCTAAGAGTTTGTTTGTCTGGAGGAGCATCATTACCAGTAAAAGTCTTAGAAGAATTCGAAGCTAAATATAATGTGCCTATCTTGGAAGGATATGGAATGTCAGAAGGATCTCCAGTAGTTACCTTCAATGATCTTGAAGAAGGTAGAAAACCAGGAAGTGTAGGTAAGCCAGTTTGGGGAGTAGAAGTGAAAATAGTAGATGAAGAGGACAATGAAGTTCCTCAAGGAGAAAAAGGAGAATTAGTATATCGAGGTCATAATGTAATGAAAGGATATTACAAAAGACCAGAAGTCAATAAGGAAGTATTGAGAGGAGGATGGTTGCATTCTGGAGATATAGCAATTAAGGATGAAGATGGATTTTTCTTCATCGTCGATCGCACAAAAGATATGATCATTAGGGGAGGATTGAATGTGTATCCTAGAGAAGTGGAAGATGCTATGATGAAACATGAAGCCATTTCTTTGGTTGCAGTCATAGGCATTCCTGATGAAAAGATGGGCGAAGAAATCAAAGCTTGTGTAGTTTTGAAAGAAAGCAAGTCAATTGCTGAAAAAGATTTGATCGCTTGGGTAAGAGATAAGATAGCAGGATATAAATATCCTAGAATGATTGAATTCATGGATGCATTACCAATGAGTGCCACAGGAAAGATATTAAAAAAGGAATTGAGGAAATAGGAAATATAAGGGAGTAGGTAGTTTATGTTTTTCCTACTCCTTAAAAATCAGTAAATCATGAGCCAAACACCAGTTACTACATTAGAAACTCCTACTAAGGAGATACAAAGACTATTTCAACTCCAAAAAGGAAATCAATTCAAAGTAGCCAATACAACTGCTAACCAACGTATCCAAAAATTGGATAAGTTCTATAAGGCTGTCATGAAATATCGCCCTCAACTCAAAGAGGCATTATTCAAAGATTACAAAAAACATCCTAGTGAAGTAGATCTCACAGAAACTTATCCAGTAACCAGCGAAATCAAACACGCCAAAAGTCATCTCAGGCGTTGGATGAGCAATCAAAAGGTAACTACACCTATTGCATTGATGGGATCGAGTTCATATATTAAATACGAACCAAAAGGAGTAGTACTCATCATTTCTCCTTGGAATTTTCCATTCAACCTTACTTTTGGACCATTAGCATCAGCTATAGCAGCAGGAAATACGGTCATCATTAAAGCATCAGAACATACACCACATACTGCTGCATTGATGAAGAAAATGATCGCAGAACTTTTTGATGAAAATGAAGTAACTGTACTAGAAGGAGGCGTGCCTACTTCACAAGTATTATTGGAATTACCATTCAATCATATTTTCTTTACAGGAGCACCATCTATTGGAAAAATAGTGATGCGTGCAGCTGCCAAACATCTAACTTCTGTTACTTTGGAGCTAGGAGGAAAGTCTCCAACGATCATTGATGAAACTGCCAATATAGAAACAGCAGCCAAAAGAACAGCTTGGGGCAAATTCATGAATAATGGACAAGTTTGCATTGCTCCAGATTACATTTTTGTACATGAAAGCAAGAAACAAGCATTTATAGATGCTGTCAAAAAGAACGTAGAAATTTTTTATTCTCAAGATATAGCTCAAGCAAGCTCTTATTGTAGAATAGTGAATAATCATCATTACAACAGAGTAAAAGGTTATATAGATGATGCAGTTTCTAAAGGAGCAAAAATAGAAATGGGTGGAAATGGAGATGGGAAATTTGATTTTATTCCACCTACTATGATGACCAATGTTTCCAGGGAATCTACCTTGATGACAGAAGAGATATTTGGACCAGTTTTACCTGTTTATGGTTATACTAATTTGGATGAAGTGATTAATGAAATTAATGTCAAAGAAAAACCATTGGCATTATACATTTACAGTAGTAGCAAGAAAAACCAAAATCACATTATGAATAATACAAGAGCAGGAAATACTTGTATCAATCATAATGGTGTCCACTTTTTTAATACACATCTTCCTTTTGGAGGATCGAATAATAGTGGCATAGGAAAAGCACATGGCAAACATGGATTTGAAGCATTTTCAAATGCTAGGGGAGTACTCAAACAACACATTCCTAATGCCCTCGAATTATTGATGCCTCCATACAATGATTTTAAACAGAAATTGATAGATTTGACAATTAAGTTTTTCTAAATTTCTGCTTTAAATATTCTAAAGTGGTGTTTTTACACCATTTTAGAATATTCATTTTAAACCTGTTCTTACATAAAAAATATCTATATGAAAACATTCATTCTTCTCAACGTCCTAATAGAAATTACAGCAGGTTTAATATTTCTTATTATGCCTACATTAATTCCTGGAGTCAGCGAAACAGACATTACAGGAATTGGATTTGCTAGAATGTATGGAGCAGGAGCGATTGCTTTTGCTGCTATAAATTTTCAGATTTGGAAAATGGAGAATAAGGATATTTTTTCCATTGCCATTAGGACGATTGTCATATTTCATACAGGAGTTACTTTGGCTGCACTAATAAGCTATAACAGTGGGGCAGATAGTTTCTTGGCAGTAAGTGTTTTTCATGGAATAATGATGAGTATAGCCCTCTATTTTTTGCTAAAAAAGTAGGCAATATTCAAATTCAATACTTTTATTATCTATTCTTAAAAGTTAAAGAATATTATTAGGATCAGCCTATTAACTTCCCTTTTTTGTTGTATTCATGGCGATAAGATTAAATTAATTCAATTATCACTTCATATTGCTGTTAATATTGGAATAAATCCCAATACATCTTATATATTTATGTACTCATCTAATCATTCGGAATAAAAAATTGACTAATAACTATTACACCAAATCTTTTTCATATGAAAAAAAGCAGTACAATTATTATTTGGATTTTGCCTCTATTACTATTTTCTATAAGTTTGACAGCTCAAATAGAGGTGAAGGGAATTGTCTTTGATGTAGAGAATAATGAGCCATTAATTGGGGCTAATATTATTATAGAAGGCACTTCAGAAGGAACAGTTTCTGATTGGGATGGGACTTTTATCTTTACTACAGATAAACCATTACCATTTAATATAGAAGTATCTTATCTAAGTTTTATCACCAAGATGGTAGAAGTAAATTCTAATAAAAGATTAGAAATTACATTAGATGGAGAATCTGTAGAAATGGGAGTAGTAGAAGTAAAAGCTAGTCGTATTTCTGATAAACAGAAAGAATCTCCTCTAACAGTAGAAGCAATGGACATCATCGCTATAAAGGAAACAGCTTCTGCAGACTTTTATGATGGGTTAGGTGCTTTGAAAGGAGTAGATTTGACAGCTGCAAGTTTAGGTTTTAAAGTCATCAATACTAGAGGTTTCAATAGTACGAGTCCTGTACGTTCATTACAAATTATAGATGGTGTAGATAATCAGGCACCAGGTCTGAATTTCTCCTTAGGAAACTTCCTTGGATCGTCAGAGTTGGATATTAATAAGATGGAAATCATCGTAGGAGCGAGTTCTGCATTTTATGGTCCTAATGCCTTCAATGGTGTAATTAGTATGGAGACCAAAGATCCTTTCTACAAAAATGGACTTTCTGCGATGATAAAAGTAGCAGAAAGACAACAAGTGAAAGGAGCAGTAAGGTGGGCTCAGGCAGTTGAGAATAAAGAAGGTAATAAGTTTTTTGCTTATAAAGTGAATGTAGAATATTTCAGAGCGAATGACTGGGTAGCAGATAACTATGGTCCTATTACAGATTCTGAAGTAGGCTTAGGTAATCCAGGTAGATTCGATGCTGTAAATATCTATGGAGATGAATATCAAAGAGGATATGATTTTACAGATCAACCATTAACTTCTTTTCCTGGTTTAGGAGCATTTTCTAGAACTGGTTATAAAGAATCTGACTTAGTAGATTATAATACTCAGAATTTCAAAGCAAATGTAGGTTTGAATTTCAGATTGAATCCAGCGAAGAAAGAGCAATCACCAGAATTGGTCATTGGAACGAATTATGGTTCAGGAACAACAGTTTATCAAGGAGATAATAGATTTAGTCTGAAAGGAATTACTTTCCTTCAAAACACCTTGGAATTGAGTAAAAGGAATAAGTACTTTGTAAGAGCTTATTCTACTCGTACAGGAGCTGGAAAATCTTATGATCCTTATTTCACAGCTTTACAGTTGCAAGAAAGATCCAAAGAAAATGTAGATTGGGGTAGAGATTATCTAGATTATTGGGTAAATACGGTACAACCACAAATCAATGAATCTGGTTATCCTCAATTAGAAGTAATTGTAGATCCGATTACCTATGAAGTTATAACTAACTTTGATACAGACGGAGCCAATCAATGGTTATCAGATAATCAAGGACAAATAATATCATGGCATACAGAAGCAGAAAACTATGCCAATACTAATACAGGAACATCACAAATCCAAGTTCCATTTTTCGAACCAGGAACAGAGCGTTTCGATGAAGCATTCAATGATATCACAAGTAAACTTCGTTCAAATGAAGAAGGAGGAACGAGATTTTTTGATAATTCTGCATTGTACCATGTTCATGGAGAATATATTTTCACACCTACATGGGTAGATAAAATTACAGTAGGTGCTAGTGGTAGAATATACACTCCAAAATCAAGAGGAACAGTATTCTCTGATTCTTTACAAACAGAAATGGCAAATCCTGAATACAAAAAAATAATCAGTAGAGAATTTGGTGTATATGCAGGTATGGAAAAGGCATTATTTGATAATAAAATAAAGGCACAAGTTACTTTACGTACAGATAAGAATGAAAAATTCGATTGGCTAGTTTCGCCAGCAGCATCTATCGTTTATACACCTTCAAAGAATAATTTCTTTAGAGCTTCATTCTCTTCAGCTATTCGTAATCCTACTTTGTCTGACCAATATTTATACTTAGATGTAGGTCGTGCAGTTCTTTCAGGAAACCTTAATGGTGTAGAGGATTTGGTAACAGTGGAATCATTATTGGATTTCTTTGATGGTATCTCTTTAGATCCTTCAAAATTAGATACATTCAGTATAGATGCAGTGCAGCCAGAAAGAGTACAAACTTTTGAATTGGGTGCTAGAACTACACTATTTAATAGAGTATATATAGATGCAGGTTATTACTATAGTATATATAAAGATTTTCTTGGTTATAATATTGGTGTGGACTTAGATTATGATGCTACTACCAATTCTATTCTAGAATTACAACCTTATAGGTATTCTGCCAATTCTAAGAATAGAGTAACCACGCAAGGACTTTCAATAGGTGTTAATTATTATTTTGTAGATAGTTATTCCTTGAATGGAAATTACTCTTGGAATAAACTGATCAAGACAGCAGCAGATGATCCAATTATTCCTGCCTTTAATACACCAGAACATAAATTCAATATAGGTTTATCTGGGCGTAAGATAAAGATTAAATTAGGTAAGAAAACCATTAAGAATATTGGTTTCAATATCAATTACAAATGGGTGGAAGGATTCATATTTGAAGGTTCTCCACAGTTTACAGGAGACATTCCTACCTATGATATGTTAGATGCACAGATTAATTACCTAATCTCTAAAATTGATATGACGATTAAGATAGGAGCATCTAATATTCTAAATAATCAAAAATTCCAAACTTATGGAGGTCCAGAGATAGGAAGAATGGGATATATAACATTTACTTACGAGCCTAAATAGATAATATTAGCATAGATGTTAGACATTAGATCAAGTAATTTTTTAAAATATTTAAAAAATTACTTGATCTAGAAGATGAAATTCAATATCTAACGTTTAGTTGTGTTTTTTACATAGCTTTGAAATTCAATATCAAAAAAACCATCAGTGTTCACATGGACACTCGTGGTTTTAAAAGGGATATATTCCCAATATTTCATTAAATCATTTTTTCACTAAATTGTCTTACGATGTTTAAAAATAATTTACTCTTTACTTTATTATTCGTTGTGCTTTTCGCACAATTATCAACTGCTCAGAAGTTTCTAACAGAAACATTTACTGAAATAACAGTTACAAATGATGTAACTTATGGTGTCAATGCCACAGTTATAGCATTTTCTCAAGTAGGGGAAGCTATTCCTCAAGAATTGAAAATGGATATTTATGAGCCAGTAGGTGATGATGCTACAGAGCGTCCATTAGCATTGGTTTTTCATACCGGTAATTTCTTACCTTCAGTGACTAATGGTGGAATCACTGGTTTAAAAACAGATTCTAGTACAATAGAAATTTGTACTCGTTTGGCTAAGATGGGTTATACTGCTGCTGCTGTTGATTACCGTCTAGGTTGGAATCCATTAGCTGGAACACAACCAGAAAGAGCTTTGGGTCTTATCCAAGCTGCTTACAGAGGTATCCAAGATGGAAGAACTGCTGTTCGTTTCTTTAAGGATGATTATAATAATGGAGGTAATAACTATAGCGTTGATCCTAACAGAATAGTATCTATAGGTACTGGTACTGGAGGTTATTTGGTATTAGGGATGGCTACATTAGATGAATATACAGAAATTGTAACTACTACAAATGGGCCAGGTAAATTTTTATTGGATTTAGATGCGGATGGTACACCAGAAACACCAATGGTAGTTCCTGCTTATCATGGAGATATCGAAGGTAAGGCATTGACTGTTACTCCAGATAATGCATTTGGTTTACCAGCAGGTGATACGACTTGCTATCCTAATTTCGTGGACGAAAGTTCAGACATTCAATTGGTAATGAATGTTGGTGGTGCATTGGGAGATGTTTCTTGGATGGATGCAAATAGTGTTCCTATTATTTCTGTTCAATCTGCTTATGACATATTTGCTCCTTATGAGGATGCTGTATTGATCGTTCCTACGACTGGAGATCCAATTGTACAAGTACAAGGTGGTAAAGTAATTGCTGAAACACAGGATGGATTAGGTCTGAACCAATCATTCATTGATGCTGGTGTCACTGATGTATATACTGACAAAGCTGTAGCACATTCTGCTGTGGCAGGTCATCCTTTCTATGAGGCATTATATCCAGTAGTGAATGCTCCTAATAGTAATGGTTTGGATGAAGGTGTAGTAATCGATTGGTGGAATGCAGATGATGCTTCCCCTGTAGGTAGTGCTGGTGGAGGTGCTACTTGGGAACAAATTCCTCACCCATCAGGTGGAACTTTCCATACTCAAGGTTTATTATTGAACGAAGGGATGTCTGCTGAAAAGTCAAAATTGAATATTGATACTATTCTAGCGTTTTATGCTCCACGTGCATTTGAAACGTTGAATTTGGGTGAATTAGTAAGCAACGAAAACATAGAAGCTAATGAAGTTTCTCTTTTAGTTGCTCCTAATCCAGTAGGAAACGAAGTAGTATTGACTTCTGATGCTGAAACTCCAATGCAGAGTGTTCAAGTATTTGATATCAATGGTCGTTTGGTAAGAGATTATCAAAACGTAAATAACAATTACTTCTTTATGACAAGAGGTAATCTTCCTTCTGGAACTTATGTTATGATGATAGGTTTCGAAAATGGAGAAGTTTCTAAGAAACTGATTTTGAAGTAATTTCATTACTTTAAATAAATTTTTATAAGAGCCATTCTCAATTGAGAATGGCTCTTTTTTTATCTTTATTGTATGAATAGATATTTCTTGTTTTTTGTAGAACCTCTCCTAACCTTCCCAAAGAAGAGGAAATTATACTGCAATATTTATTTATTCCTTTTGGGGAGGCTAGGAGGGGTTCTCATGCTCATTTTATTCTTAAATTCCTGCCAATCTAACACAATAAATGAAGATCAAATTACCATTCCCTCCTTAAATTTAAAAGTAGATCAATACGAAGTATCTATAGCTGATTTTGGAACATTCATTCAAGAACAAAAATATAGAACTACTTCAGATAGTATAGGTTGGTCTGGTGTATATAATAGTGATTCATTGAAGTGGGATATGGTAGTTGGTGCAAATTGGCAAAAGCCAACAGGAGAAAAAAAGTATGATGATAATTATCCTGCTACACAAGTTAGTTATATGGATGCCTGTGCATATTGTAAATGGAAAAATGGACGTTTACCTACTGCTCAAGAATGGGATAAATTAGCAGGAGATGAAATCATAAAAGGCAATGTTTGGGAAGGAACTTTTCCTTTTGATGATTCAGGAAAGGATGGCTATGCGAAATCCATTGCTCCTATAGGACAGTTCACACCAAACAAGTATGGCATCCATGATTTATTTGGCAATGTATGGGAATGGACGAGTACAGAACAAATGCCCAATACCATGATTATCAAAGGAGGTAGTTTTTTATGTGATATTAGTTACTGTTCTGGTTATATTCCATCTAAATTTCAGACCACAACTAAGGATAGTGGTTTGAACCATTTAGGGTTTCGATGTGTATATGAATGAGAGATTAGATAGGGATTATAAAAAGTCCATTTCTCTAAAGTCTAGCTTACAGAGATGGCTTCTGTCCTTTATAAAACTTCCCTTAGTCGATACTAAAAGGAAAATACATATTATAAACAGATATTGGGCTAAATGATAGACTTCTAACAAAGTGTGTAACATTAGTTACCAAAAGAAAAATACAGAATTGCCCATTTCTCTAAGGACTAGCTTATCTTTGTGAAAAATTATATACTTATTTACATATGAAGAATATTACGAAAGAGGAATGGAAAGAATTGCTTCCTCAAGAAGAAAATGCAGTTATTCTAGATGTAAGAACACCAGAAGAATGTGCAGAAGGTATCATCCCTTATGCTGGAATGCTTAACTTTTTTGAATCTGATAAATTTGTTGCTACTGTAGCAGATATGGATAAAAGTAAGTCT
Source organism: Maribacter sp. (assembly GCA_051275765.1). GTDB lineage: Bacteria > Bacteroidota > Bacteroidia > Chitinophagales > Saprospiraceae > JAHDCE01. Next base: position 10,879 of record JBNMOV010000098.1, read on the forward strand.
TACTATATCTATTGTAGAAGTGGAAATAGAAGTGGACAAGCTTGCCAAATCATGAATCAAATGGGTTTTGGAAATACCTACAATTTGATTGGTGGAATGATGGAATGGGATGGAGAAGTAGTAAAATAAGTAGGTTTTGTATTCGTAACACCTTTGGTGTTACAAATACAAAACGCTGTCTTAATATCTTGAAATCTCAGCATCTCAATATCTTACATAAATGAATACAGCACTGATTATTATACCAAGTCTACTTATCATGGCTTTTGGTTGGTATTATTTGCAAAGTGTCGCTAATGGCGAAACCTTTAGGAAGATCGTTCGCCTTTCTCCATTGAAATTAAAGAAAGCGATACAAGAAAATCCATCTTTGCAATTAATAGATGTACGTACTCCAAAAGAGTATAAAAGTGGTTACATCAAACCTGCTAAAAATATTGATATTTTTTCTAGTGATTTTCTAGAAAAAATATCAAAAAAAGACAAGTCACAACCAATCTACGTTTATTGTAAAAGTGGCATGAGAAGTGGAAAGGCTAGCAAGCAATTGGTGAAGGCTGGTTTTGATCAAGTCTTTGATTTGAAAGGCGGATATATGGCTTGGAATAGATAATACGTTTTAATCCTGTTCGTATTAGCGAACCTTATTCGGGGCATGACTTTGAGTTATCCCTTGATTTATACATGAAATCAATGCTTTTTATTAAAACCATCATCTCTTTTCTTAGGGATAAACAATACAGGGATTTACTCATTACCTCTGCCCTTATATTGGCATTGGGGACTGTTGTTTATCATATTCTAGAAGGCTGGAGTTGGGTGGATTCGCTTTATTTTTCTGTGATTACTTTGACCACTATTGGTTATGGAGATTTTTCTCCTACCACAGATGGTGGTAAAATTTTCACTATTTTTTATATTATTATTGGTCTAGGTATGATATTGAGTTTTATTAATACAGTGTATTACCATTATTCTGAGATGAAAGGGAAAGAGAATGAAAGGAAGGGTAAGAATTAGCTTTCCCTTGTTTGCTTATCCCAATATCATTCCTATAATAGCTATTGCTGCTAAAGCCAATACAATAGCCCAGTCATCAGCAAAATTAATCTCAAAAATATCTTTGTCATTTTCATATTTTAAATTTGAAAATGGTAATAATGTCATTCCTATTAAAATAGTAAAAGCTGAATTAGCTAATCTAAAAAAACGCCTGGATGGATTTATCAGAAACATCCAAAGAAAAGTAACTATAGTAGAAACCAAGAAAATATACAATGAATATTCAAAATCAAGTCCTAGTTTTAAAGCAGAAACAATAGCAATTATTAATCCTACGCCAACTCCCCAAAACTCACACTCACAGTCCCCAAACCCTCAATACTACAAGAAAATTTATCTCCAGCCTCAGCATTTGCCATAGGACCCAATGCACCAGAAAGAATGATTTCTCCAGCTTTTAGTGGAGTACCTAGTTTTGCCATAGTTTGGGCGAGCCATAGTGTAGCATTGATGGGCGAACCAAGACAAGCAGCACCAGTTCCTTCAGATACTGTTTCTCCATTTTTCTGCATTTTCATCTTACAGTTAATGAGATCGATATCATTCAGATATGCAGGCTGATGTCCCAATACAAAATGACTCGCAGAAGCATTATCTGCTATGGTATCTGTTATTTTAATGTTCCAGTTTTCTATGCGGCTTCCCACGATTTCTAAGGAAACCAAAGCATAATCTATAGCCGCCAAAATATCCACTACACCTATATCAGCAGAAGGCAAATTCTTCGCCAATACGAAGGCGATTTCTGCTTCTACTTTGGGTTGCATAGTTTCGTTCCAAGGAATAACGCCACCAGTCAGTACTTCCATATCATGGAATAATGCACCATAATCTGGCTGATCGACACCTAGTTGTTTTTGTACAGCTTTGGAAGTCAAACCTATTTTTCTACCTACTATTCTAGCACCGTTTTTTTGGCGTTTTTTATTATTGATATTTTGGATAGCGTATGCAGTTTCGATGTCTTCTACACCTATGATTTCTCGAATAGGGGAGCAAGCTTCTTTGTTTTTATCTGCTTGGCGAAGTGTCTTGGCGATGGCTTTTATGTTGTGCATTATTACGTTTTATTTTGTTGTGAGTAAAAATAACGATTATTGCTAGGAATCTTTAGCTTGTTTAAAAAATCATTTTTTAATTAAATAAAAAAGACCACAG
>JBNMOV010000099.1:0-13054 GCA_051275765.1 Maribacter sp.
ATTAATAGAGTTACAACCTATGGAGATGGACCTTTTTCAAGTGCGTTTATAGACGGAACGGTAAAACCTGGAACAAGTTGGGATCCCACTAATTATATGAATATTTGGTCTGCTGACATTTCAGGAGGTCTATTAGGTTGGGCACAGTTTCCTGATAATTCTGGCTTGGGGGGATTAAGTGCTAATGGTGGTGCAGCTAATACGGATGGAGTTGTAGGTTTGTATTCTTCTATTGGTTCAGTAGCTAATCCATTTCCGGGAGGGGGTCCTTATAATTTAGGGCGTACTATGACTCATGAAGTTGGCCACTGGCTTGGATTACGACATATTTGGGGAGATGGAAACTGTGGTGTAGATGATTTCTGTAGTGACACACCGGAATCGGATGCCTCTAATTTTGGTTGTCCAAATCACACTTCTTGTTCTACATTAGATATGGTAGAGAACTATATGGATTATACAGATGATGCTTGTATGAATACCTTTACTGCAGATCAAAAAGCAAGAGTTCTTACAGTAATGGCGACATCTCCTAGAAGAATAGAACTCGCTAATTCAACAAAGTGCGGTCAACCTATTTCTACAATTGCTTTTGCTAATGCAACAGCAGCTATTGTTAACGAAGCTACAGATTGTACTTTTCAAGATTTCACAATTGACCTTACAATTTCTAAAGATCCTTCTGCTGATGCAACTGTTACTGTTAGTAGTTCGGGGAATAGCACAGCTACTCTTGGGCAAGATTTTGATTTGATTTCACCTGTAGTGGTTTTCCCAACCGGAACAAGTGCAAACCAGCAAATTACTTTAAGGGTCTACAATGATGGGGTTGTTGAGCCAAACGAGCTTGTTGAACTAAACTTTAACATTGTAACTACTGGAGATGCAATTGCAACAACTTCAGCAAACACTTTAAATACCCGAACAATTAGCAGTAATGATGTTGAGCCTTTAGGAGCAGGTTCGGTAACTATACTTGCAGAAGATTTTAATGCAGGTGGATTAGGAAGTTTTACAACTCAGGGAGCTGCAGGTTCAGATCGTTTTCTTGTTGGGAATACTGCAGCAGCCAATAGTGCATGGTGGAATATTGCAGCTACTAACACAACGCAATTTGCCTATACCAATGATGATAATTGTAATTGTGATAAAGCGAATGATCGATTACGATCGCCTGTTTTTAGTTTAGTGGGGGCTTATACTTCTGTTACATTGGCTTTTGACCATGCATTTAACGGAGGTGCTGGAGAAATAGGTACTGTACAAATTTCAACAGGAGGTGCTTATACTACAGTTGCAACATTAACAAATACTAGTACATTGGCTGGTGGATTTTCTACAACACCATGGGTAATTGGAGAAACAATTGATTTAACGCCTTACATTGGGCAGGCAACTGTTCAGTTTCGTTTTAGATACAATGATGGAGGAGGCTGGCGCTATGGTATGGGTGTAGACAACGTAGTTGTATCAGGGAGTGCTCCAGTTGATATACAGACAATAGATAATACGCTATTGCCAACAGCTGTAGCTATAAAAGGATTTGAAACAGTACACTATTATGATGATGCAACTAGTGATGTGATGATGACAATTGAAAACCTTTCGAGTTGGAATTATCAATGTACAACGGTAGATGTAGATAGAGATGTAACAGCGGCAGGGAGCTTTTCCACTGCATTTGTAAATGGAGTAGCGGCAGATTTTTTAGCTTCTAAAACATTCTATGTCTCACCTACTGCAAACACATCAACAGGGGCTTATCGAATTACTCTTTATTACACCGAAGCAGAAATTGCTGGTTGGGAAACTGAAACAGGAAGACTAAGAGCTGATTTACAAATAATTAAAGTATCTAATAATCCTATTTCAAGTGTAAATTCTGGAAACTATTCTACCTATATAATTGATGTGCAAAATGCTACTTTGGGCACATTTGGAACCGGAGGCATTTTATTAACAGCCGATTTTAATAATGGATTTTCTGGATTTGGAATTGGTGTATTTCAGCCCGTTGATTTACCTGTAGAGTTAATTTCATTTAAAGGAGTTGTAAAAGAGTCAAACAATGAACTTTCGTGGGAAACGGCAACAGAATTGAACAACTCTCATTTTGTGCTAAGAAAGAGTATAAATGGGATTGATTTTGTTGATGTAATACATGTTAATGGTGCTGGTAATTCATCAGTACAACAAAGTTATAAAGTAGATGATAACGAGTTTTCGGAGTTAGATTATTATCAATTATCACAATTTGATTTTGATGGGTCTGAGCGAAAGTCAAGTGTTATTTCATTGTCAAGAAATCAAAAACATGGTGTTACTATAAAGGCTTGGCCAAATCCAACAAAAGATGGAGTGATGATTAGTTTTAAAGAAAATGAAGAAAAGGCTGCAATAATTGAACTTTTGGATGTAACTGGCAAAACTGTTCTTAGAGTTGATAAGGTACAAGGAAATATATACTACTTAGATCTTAGTAATGTTTCACAAGGAAAATATCAGGTAAGAGTTTCAAATGGAATAGTTGAGTCCATAAGTATCATTAAGCTGTAACACAACTAGAATTAATATTTAAGGTTAAATCAGAACTGACCATAACTGAGGAGTTTTGTTCGACGCTACAATTAGCAGTAGGGATAAGTACTATTTTTTCAGCTAATCGAGCTGCAGAAGATGATTGTTCTGAAACTCCATAAGTATCTCTAGAAACGGAGGATTCTATAATATTTGCGACTTCCTCATCAGTTAGAATTTCTTCTATATCATCTGAACATGAACAAAATAATAAAAGAACTACGATAAAACTTAGTGCTGAAAACTTTGATAACTTCATAGGATAAACATTTGTAATTATTAAATAAATGATATTACAAATGTAAGAGCAAGGATAGCTTATGGAGATTAACAAAAGATAATTAGTGAAAATTATTTTAGGATTTATATATTCAAATTCTCCACAGTATGCATTTTCTATCGTTAGTTCTAATTGGAATAATTTTTATCGTTTGATTGTTAGAGAAAGAACCTAAATAACATCCACCATTATACTTGTTCTTTTTCCTTCTGAAAAACACACAAAATCGTTCCGTAGCTAAGGCTATGCAACGATTTTGTGAATTCTTTACAAGAAAAAATTACTACGCATTATGGTGGATCTTATTTAATTTCTTTCACTTAGACTATGTTATTGGAATTTTAGTTCCAAATAAGCCCCGCTTTGGTAAACCTAATAGGTTTACCAAACGTATCTATTACGCCATAAAACTCCCCATCCATTTCTCCGCTTCTTCCTTTGTCCAACCTTTTTTATTCGCATAATCCTCAACTTGATCATTAGATACATCTCCAAGACCAAAATATTTAGAATTAGGATGAGAAAAATACCAACCACTTACAGAAGCTGCAGGATACATCGCACAACTTTCTGTCAACATAATATCAGCATTTTTTTCTGCATCTAGTAACTCAAATAAAGTGATTTTTTCTGTGTGTTCTGGACAAGCAGGATAACCTGGTGCAGGACGAATTCCCTTATATTTTTCTGCGACGAGATCATCATTTTCCAATGCTTCATCACTCGCATACCCCCAATATTCTTTACGAACTCTTGTATGCAATAATTCTGTGAATGCCTCTGCAAAACGATCCGCTAATGCCTTCAATAAAATAGCATTGTAATCATCCAGATTATCTTCGAATTCTTTGACCTTACTTTCTATCCCCAAACCTGCAGTCACAGCAAATGAACCTAAGTAATCTTTTTTGCCTGTTTCCTTAGGAGCGATGAAATCTGTCAGAGAGAAATTCGCTTGTCCTGGTGCTTTTTTTCGTTGTTGTCTGAGATTATGAAGAGTTTTTAATACAGTCGTTCGGCTATCATCTGTATAAACTTCTATATCGTCATCATTGACGGAATTCACAGGGAACAAACCAATAACGCCTTTGGCTGTTAGCCATTTTTCTGCGATGATTTGTTTGAGCATTTTTTGAGCATCAATGAAAAGGGAAGTAGCTTGTTCGCCTACTTTTTTATCTTTCAAAATAGCTGGATATTTCCCCCATAATTGCCAAGATGTAAAGAATGGTGTCCAGTCGATATATTGAGAAATTTCCTTTAGATCATAATTATCAAAAGTGGTCACACCTAGTTGATTTGGAACAGGTGGAGTGTAATTACTCCAATCCATTTTAATCTTATTTTTTCTCGCTTGTGCTAATGGAATATACTTTTTGATTTGTTTTCTATTGCCATATTTTACTTTCAAATCATCATACTCTAATCTTATCTTTCCAATAAAACTAGCCTTATTATCATTCAATAAATCAGAAGCGACAGATACAGATCTTGAAGCATCTAATACATGAATCACGCCACCAGAATATTCAGGTGCGATTTTTACAGCCGTATGAGTTTTGGAAGTGGTAGCACCTCCAATGAGTAATGGAATTTTGAAATCTTGGCGTTCCATTTCCTTAGCCACATTAACCATCTCATCCAGACTTGGCGTAATCAATCCACTCAATCCGATGATATCTACATTTTCTTCTATGGCTCTTTTCAAAATCGTAGCAGCAGGAACCATTACGCCCATATCTACGATTTCATAATTATTACAACCCAAAACTACGCCTACGATATTTTTACCAATATCATGTACATCGCCTTTTACAGTCGCCATGAGAATTTTTCCTTTGGTACGTGATCCCGTTCCTTCTTTTTCTGCTTCAATAAATGGATTCAAATGAGCGACTGCTCTTTTCATTACACGAGCAGATTTCACGACTTGTGGCAAAAACATTTTTCCTGCTCCGAATAAATCTCCTACGATATTCATCCCATCCATCAATGGTCCTTCGATCACTTTCAATGGACGATCATATTGTAATCTCGCTTCTTCTGTATCTTCTACTATAAAATCTGTGATTCCTTTTACTAATGCATAACTCAATCGTTTTTGCACTGTATTTTCACGCCAAGAGAGATCTTGAACTCGCTTTTTGCCATCTTTATTTTTTACGGTTTCAGCATAATCTGTAAGTGCATCTGTCGCTCCTTCTTTTCTATTAAAAATAACATCTTCTACGAGTGTTTTCAAATCTAAAGGAATATCTTCATATAATTCTAACATTCCTGCATTCACGATTCCCATATCCATACCAGCTTGTATAGCATGATATAAAAATGCAGCGTGCATCGCTTCACGAATTACATTATTCCCTCGATAAGAAAACGAAACATTACTCACTCCACCACTTATTTTGACGAGTGGCATTTTTTGTTTGATTTGGCGAGTTGCTTCTATGAAATTAATCGCATATTCATTGTGTTCTTCAATTCCTGTAGCGATTGCAAAAATATTAGGATCGAAAATGATGTCTTGTGGAGGAAAACCAACTTGATTAACTAATATATCATAAGCTCTTTCACAAATGCTTACTTTTCTTTCAATCGTATCTGCTTGTCCTTCTTCATCGAATGCCATTACAACTGCAGCAGCACCATATCTTCTGACGATTTTTGCTTGACGAATAAATTCTTCCTCCCCTTCTTTCATGGAAATAGAATTCACAATTGCTTTTCCTTGCACACATTTCAATCCAGCTTCTATGACAGAGAACTTGGATGAATCTATCATGATGGGCAATTTGGAAATATCTGGTTCAGAAGCGATCAAGTTCAAAAACTTGACCATCGCAGCTTCAGAATCTAGCATTCCCTCATCCATATTGACATCGATGATTTGAGCACCACCTTCTACTTGTTGTCTAGCGACAGAAAGTGCTTCACTATATAATTCCTCTCTGATGAGTCGAGCGAATTTTTTAGAACCAGTTACATTGGTACGCTCACCAACATTGATGAAATTCATATCTTTTCTAGCTGTCAATGGTTCTAGTCCAGCATATTGAGAATTTGTAGTTCTTTGTGGAACAACACGAGGTTTTATACCCTTTACGTTTTCTGCCATCATACGAATATGATCTGGCGTAGTTCCACAACATCCTCCTACGATATTGACTAATCCACTTCCTGCAAATTCTTTGATATAATCGCCCATTTCATTTTCGTCTTGGTCATATTCTCCAAAACGATTAGGTAAACCTGCATTAGGATAAGCACTTATTAAGCAATCCGCCATTTTAGCGATTTCTTGAATATGAGGACGCATTTCTGTTGCTCCTAAAGCACAGTTGAAACCAATTGAAAATAGATTTGCATGATTCATAGAAACCCAAAATGCCTCAGCCGTTTGTCCAGAAAGCGTACGACCACTCGCATCTGTTATCGTTCCAGAAACCATAATAGGAAGTGAAATTCCTTTTTCGTCATATACTTTATCTATTGCAAATAAAGCAGCTTTCGCATTCAAAGTATCAAAAACGGTTTCTACCAAAATCACATCTGCACCACCATCTACTAAACCACAAACTTGGGTATAATAAGCATCTGCCATTTCATCGAAAGTGACTGCTCTATATCCTGGATCATTGACATCTGGAGAAAGGGATAATGTACGATTGGTTGGTCCAATTGCTCCTGCTACAAAACGAGGTTTGTCTGGAGTAGAGTAGGCTGCACATGCTTTTTTAGCGACTCTTGCAGATTCGAAATTGATCTCATAAGCGAGATCTTCCATTTGATAATCTGCTTGTGCGATGATTGTTCCACTAAAAGTATTAGTTTCAATAATATCTGCACCAGCTTCCAAATATGCTTTATGAACTGCTTCTACAATATCTGGCTGAGTGATAGAAAGTAAATCATTATTTCCTTTCACATCACACGGATGATTTTCGAAACGCTCTGTTCGGAAATCTGCTTCTGTCAGTTTATATTGTTGAAGCATGGTACCCATTGCACCATCGATAACTAGAATTCTTTCCTTTGCTACTTCTCTAATATCTATGCTCATCTTTATGCTTACTTTTTTATACTTTCCAAGATTTGGAATTGCAGTATAATATTTGATGTTCAAATGGAATTCCTATGCATTAACATTCCGTTCCTTTACAAACATTTGATGTTTGGGGGATGGCTTGTCAAAGATAAAAATTGATTGGTATTTGGTTAAGGTAAGACTAAGACAACAAAGATATAATCTTTGTTCTTTTTTGCTTGGTTTATTTGAATATATATCGCTTATATGAATGCCACTTTCCTTTGTATTGAAGATATAGTGTATCCTTTTTCTTTTTGTATTTATAACGAATGGAAAAAGTCATGCCTTCTAATTCTACTGCACAGGTTCTTAGAAATTTTCCTTCTATGGTTTTCTTGGTTTTGTGTGCTATGAAATAATTGGGACAAGCAAAGCCATAATCTGGATCTAAAAATGCTGCGAACATGGAATTTTTTGATTTTTCTGGTATCAACCCTACAAATTCCACAGGCACTCCCAATCCAAATGAAGGAATACCATCCATTCCTTCATCCTCCAAATCTTCTTTTACTGCATGAGGATCGCCTAGATCAATTTCCTTTTCTCCTGTATATTGCCACATTCCACTTTCTGCTACTAATGGATCATTTGCTGATAATAATTTTCCTTTTTGAGCATAAGAAAAATGAATGCTGCAAACCATGATGAATACTAGAAGAATTGTTCTCATTATTGATGTTTTAGCAACTTGCAAATTTAGTCTGAATGAGACTTTTTACTGTTTCTCTCATTCGTGAAGAGTAGTAGAAGTCTATTAAAAATCTGTACCTAATGACAAGTGCCAAGTTCCTTTTTGCAACTGCTTAGTTTCTATACCCACACCATAATCAAGTCTGATAAAATAACCAAAAAGCTTAGTACGAACTCCACCACCAAATCCAGCAACAATGGGATCTCTGAAATAATTGACCTGTACAACTATTGTTTGTGGAGCACCAGCAGGAGGTGCGATGATTGTTGTATTTAAAGGATTGTCATTACTGAATGGAGATGATCCACGCCATGCTGTCCCTACATCAAAGAAACCTACTAATTGGAAATTCCTAATAATAGAAGATTTGATAGGCTTCTTATAGAAGTATTTAAAAACAGGAACACGCATTTCTACATTACCTAAAAAGAATGAATTTCCATTTCTGATATTTGTTTTAAATCCTCTGAGGGATGTCGCTTGTGTTTGATAAGCAAAACCAGATTCTGCACCTACATCTGGTAATGGAATATTGTTATTGAATCCAGGAAGAATTTCGCTATCTCCTCCACCTAAATAATAAAGAATCTTATCAGAACCTAAAGAAGTAGCACCAGTAAATCTAGTAGCTAAAACAGCATATTTTCCTAATCGCTGATAATGTCTCACATCTGCACCAAGTAATACCATTGCTCCTTTTTGTAAATCGAAACGAGCATCATCAAATAAAGAAACCTCCATTTTTTTATATACCTCTGCATATACTTTCAAGCGAGTACCATGCTTGATGTTTAAATCTATATCCAAAGTATTATCAAAAACATATTCTAACCCTAGAGAAACGGTCTGATTAGAAACTGCACTAGATTCCAAAGTAATTGGGTCATTAGCCAATAATTCAATCTTGTCTGTTCTGAATCGGGCTATTCCATTAAAGCTACTATAAATATCTAAAGGGTATTTGAATTCTCCTTGGAGCAAATTAGATACGGAACGAGAATGATATGGATTAATGAATGGGCTAGGGAAAGGAGAAACTACATTAGGAAATAATAATGGAATCTCTTCTTGTGCATCTATGGTTTGCTTCAAACTTTTTCTATAGTAAGTATAAGATTTATCCAGTCGTTTCTTTCTATCCTTGAAGGTTACATAGTATTCTAACCCATTGAAATTAATAGGAATTCTTAGTCCTCCTTCTAGAATATAGTCTTCAAATAAATCTTGAACGCTACTTTTAAAGAATATGCTAGGTGGAGTTTGTTGATATGGCGTACCAGTATAAATATCATATCCTCCAAATAGCTGGCTATTATCCAATTGCACAGCAACAGTATTCGCTTTGAATCTCAGTTTATGAGAAAGGATTTTTGGTGTATAAAAACGGTGAACTCTCTTGTCAGGCTTTTCATAAACTTCCTTAGCATAGGTAATTTTAGGACTTTCTAATGTAATTCTGCCATCATCACTTTCCACAATTACTGCTGCATCTGTAACTTCTGTATTGAAATCATTTTCAAATTCATAATTATCAATATCAATAATTTCATCCTCTTTTTCCTCCTTTTTAGGAGTGTCTGTTTCTATAGGAGTATCTTTTTCTGTTTCGTCTTCAAAATAATCTGTAATGAATACAAAACCAACTTCATCTTCTTCTGTTGGCTTTCTAGGTATTTTTGTGTCGTTTTCTACTGGATCTATTTCATCAGTCATACCTACATCTGGCTCAAATTCCCAAGAGGAAGGCTTCTCTTTTGGTTCTTGATTTTTCTTCTGTTCTTTTTGTTTGTCTTGTTTTAATATTTCCTCATCTGCACGCATTTTTAATAATTGCTGCCTGTATACAGAATTATAAATACTGGATTGCTGATTAGGAATAGCATTGGAAAGATAGAGTTTATGCGTTCCATCATGAAAGATATTCTCTACCAATTTTCCAGAAGTATTAGAGATACGAGCATCTATGATATTTCTAGCATAATTAGTAGATGGTATATTTTTGCCCCTCATTTTTACAATAGGACGAATAAATATCGTGTCTATTTCAGTATCTGGAATATTAGGAATAGAATCTGGATAGAAGAGAAGTTCTTCGCCATCTTTCAGTTGAACGACCTTTTCGTAATAGGCAATGTATTCTTCTAGTTCTCCTGCATATCGATTGCGAATTCCACTTACATCACTCAAATAAGCATAATAACTACTGTCCACATGCATAGGACTTGATTCACTGGCCAATGGCGTATCAGTAACTCTTACTAATTCTTTCGATCCAGCTATTTCATGAAAATAAATATCGAATGTTCCAAAGGGAATAATACTATCCAATCCGTTTTGTGCCATACTCAAATCATCTCCTCTATTGGATTTAAACATGATGCCATCTTTTCCGTTCAAACGAACAACAGCTGGTTCTAAATCATCATAAAAATCATTCGTTATTCTATCTGTAGATCTTTGATTGATATGATAAATGAAAATATCTGAAATACCCCTTATTGCTCCAGAAATGAGCAAATCATTATTATTTATATAGTTGATACTATATACTCTTTGGTACAGTGGAGCAAAATCCTGACTTACTTTTTTTTTGGTATTAATATCTATCTGTACAAATTTTACTACATCCCTTTTTTCATAGACAATGCCAACCATTTGGCTATTAGGCGTCCAATCGATTAAAGGGTAACCATAATCTGTGACTTGGATATTATTTCTAAAACCTGTTTTGAAAATCAGTTTTCGTTTTCCGTCTGTAAGGTTTTGGATATAAATTTTTTGCTTGCCTTGTTCATTAGTAGAATAAACAATATGCTTTCCATCAGGGCTGACCCTAGCATTGGCAATAGGTAAATTATGTTTGTTTTTTACTTTGATTTGAAGAGAATCAGAAGGAAGATTCAGACTCTTGATTCCTTTGTTATATCTTTTTTCAAAATAGTCCTTCCAATTAATTAATGTTCTACCATAAGGAGAACCCAAAACATACAAAAACCCACTTCCTACACTCCTATTTATTCGGGTAAGATAAATAAGATTAGAAGCAGTAGATTGACCATAGTTCACATCTATATAATACCAAAGCGACTGTCCAGCAAGCTTTGGTTGAGCAGCAGCAAATTCTTCAAAGTCTTTATATTTATTAGATAAGAATACATCTCTTAATTGATTATCCAGATCAGTATTCCATTTCTCACCGACATAACCAGCAAGTCCTTGCGTGTACCATTTAGGAAGATTAAGCAGAACTGCATTTTGTACCACTTCTTGCAGATTAGTGCCAAAAAGCATATTATTAATATATACTTGAGCGATTCCTTCCCTTATCTGTTTTCTTAAATTGCTGTGATTTCCATCAAAATAAACAAAGACTTTATTTTCTACTATTTTTGTATATCCTCCTGTATTAGAAAAAACTTCCTCACTGCCTATATTACTTTGTTTTACATCAGTGATATCAGTATAAACGATGAGTTCTATTTTTCTATTAATACGATGTTCTAATAATTCTTGAATCTCGATATAATCCCACTCCGCCATTTGGACAGTGGTGTGAGCGATAGAACGAGCATCGCCAGACCAATAGGTTCTAAAATTATTGGTTTCATATTCAAACCAAGTAAATTTATGGTGCTGTATCCTATTTTTGCCAAATTCTACCTGATAATTTTGAGCATGTGCAAAAGGGACTAAAATAGCCATTGCCAAAATGAAGCATAACGAACGAATGCAAGAAGTAAAATATGAGTATATAAGGATTAAGTTCATGCTGATCTAGGTGTTGAGACTTGTCTCTGCAAGTATTTGCTAAGGTATTTAGATATCTTAAGATCTAATTATCTACTTAAATATAACTACATCAAGTTAACAATCGCTGCAAACTAGAAGTTTAAATATTTACCTTTGCAGAAATTTAGAACAAGGGCTAATTGTACCTTGAGTTAATATAACGTGAAAATTACGTTTTTCGCTTAAGAGCTTGACTAAAATTGACTAAAAAGTATTGTTATGACAAAAGTTGCCAAATTTGTATTCAGCCCCTTTCAGGAAAATACCTATGTTTTGTATGATGATACGAAAGAATGCGTCATCATAGATCCTGGTTGTTATACAGATGTAGAACGAAAAGAGTTGTCTGATTTTATAGATGCTGCTGGTTTGACTCCAGTTAAGTTATTGAATACGCATTGTCATTTGGATCATATTTTTGGAAATAAGTATGTAGCAAATACTTATAATTTAGGAGTGGAATGTCATGAAGGAGAAATGCCAGTATTAAAATCTGCAGCTATGGTAGCACAGATGTATGGATTGACAATAGAAGAATCACCAGATCCTAGCCATTTTATAAAAGAAGGAGATGTGATTGAATTTGGTGATACTAAGCTGGAAACATTATTCACGCCAGGGCATTCACCGGCGAGTATTTGTTTTTATTGTAGAGCTTCCAATTTTCTGATAGCAGGAGATACGCTATTCAGAGAAAGTATAGGAAGAACGGATTTACCAGGTGGAGATCATGCTACATTATTGAAAAGTATTAAAGAACAGATCTTTTCATTAGAAGATAATGTGAAAGTTTTTTCTGGACATATGGAAGAAACGACAGTTGGATTTGAAAAAGAGCACAATCCTTTTGTTGGAAAAAATGCTAGAGTTTAATTATTCCAAAAACGACTAAAAATAAATATCATGGAAAAGAGAACGGACGTAAATACGCTAGGAGAATTTGGATTGATTGAACATTTGACGAAGGGTTTTCCTTTGAGACATCGTTCATCTATCAAGGGAATAGGAGATGATGCTGCTGTATTGAATTATGGCGATAAGTCTATTGTGGTTTCTACAGATATTCTTGCAGAAGGAATTCACTTTGATTTGATGTATTCGCCATTGAAGCACTTAGGTTACAAGGCTGTGGTAGTGAATGTTTCTGATATTTATGCAATGAATGCTATTCCCAAACAGATCACGGTTTCACTGGCTATTTCCAATCGTTTTTCTGTAGAAGCACTTGAAGAATTGTATGCAGGAATACGAGCTGCTTGTGATCATTATAATGTGGATTTAATAGGAGGCGATACGACTTCTTCCAATAAAGGACTTTTTATCAGTATCACAGCGATAGGCGAAGGAGATAAAGATAAAATAACCTACAGAAGTGGAGCAAAAGAAGGTGATATTCTTTGTGCTACAGGAAATTTTGGTGCAGCATATTTAGGTCTGCAAATGTTAGAGAGAGAAAAGCAAATTTACTTATCTAATCCAGGCGTCCAGCCAGATTTAGGAAAGAACGACTATATCATAGGACGACAGTTGAAGCCAGAAGCGAGAATGGATATGGTGCAAGACTTTATCCCACAGGCGAATTTTATTCCAACATCTATGATTGATGTTTCTGATGGATTAGCTTCTGAAT
>JBNMOV010000100.1:0-12987 GCA_051275765.1 Maribacter sp.
CAGAACAAATATTATTCGATGTGCCATATAAAGCAACTTGGACAGATAAATCATTAGGTTGAAAAATATTCAATATATCTCCTGTGGATTCTATCTCGATAACTACAGATCCACTGGCTGGTGCTGTAAATTGAAACCAAACGCCTTGTTGATCGTTTGGATCTGTTGACCAATTTGTACCTGGAAGTGGTTCATTAGTACCTGAAGCCATAAATTGTGTAGCACAAATATTGGATTGTAATGTGGCTAATGTAGAAACAGGCGAGCCAGGAGAAGGTGTACCTAAATCTTCTGCATCACAAATATAATCTGCTGCTTGAACGATTCCATCATCGTAAATTCCTATACCAAAAAATCCATGTTCCTCATCAAAAAGATTAAGAAAATCCAGTGGGCTACTTCCTCCATCCAATAGAATATAATAAGTTGTGTTAGATTGTGGACATTGAAAATTAATGGTTTCGTTATTGGATAAATCTATGAGGTCATCACTATTGGCTACTTCTATCATTGCTCCTGCATTAGAACAACCTCCTGGAGCTTCATAAACTGTAGCATCTACTAATAAATCTCCAAAAGTTCCACCTAATCCTCCATTTGACTCAAATTCCAAAGTTATTTCTGTACCTACTTGTGCTGGTGTAGTAAAAGTAAACCATACACCTGCTTGGCTACCCGCTGGAGGATCGCCCCCTGTTGCACAGATATTGTTATAAATAAAATTACTTTCATTCCCAATACTTCCTCCAAATGGTAACGTACCCAAATTAAGTGCATTACAGATAAAATCATTTCCATTATTGAGTATCGATCCCGTAGTCGTGATCGTGAAATTAGCATTGGCAGTACTGGCACCTCCTACTGATATATTATAAGTAGCCGATCCCGTCACAGGAACGGCAAAATTCTGGCAATTTGTTACTGAACATTGCTGATCCACTATGCAAACCCCTCCATCATCCTCAAACGCCCTAAGACAAATCTGTAATGTAGTGGGTAAGAGACAATCAAATGTTTCATTATACTGAGTATTAGGCGTATTCGTAAAACAAATGCCTGCTTGTGGATAAGTAGTATAACCTTGACCAGCTATTTCTACTCGCCAGTGAGGATCGGGAGCTCCACCAAAAAATCCATCATCACAAGTTGTAGTAGATGATCCACTATTAATTCTTACCTGTACATTCGCCTGTGCGAATAACTGTGGATTCATCCAACTCGACCAAACACAAAAAAATAAGGTAGCTGTTAGGGATTTAATTTGGGTAGGTGTCATACCAGATGGTTAATATGGTGATTGAGTTTAAAATATTTAAGTTTAGGTATGTAAATATAAGGATTCGTAATATAGAACCTTATATTTATTAAATTAAAAAATGGCGGTTAATGATTGTGAGTCGTACAAATAGTACATTTGTCGCCATTTGTAAAATTTCATCCAACACTTCTTATGACATTTTATCTCTCCAAATTAGTATTCATCTTCCTAAAACCTATAGTCTGGATTCTTTTATCCTTTCTAATTGCATTTTTTATCAAGAATAAAAAATGGAAAAAAAAGCTGATTGTGCTAGGAGTAGGAATATCTTTTGTGTTTAGTAATCCTGCTTTGATGAATCTTACACTTCGTGCATATGAAGGAGAGAATCAGCCACTCAACAGTATCAACGAAACATATGATTATGTCATTGTATTGGGTGGCTTTTCTATTTTGGATAAAGGTAAAGGAACTGCTTTTAGTACAACTGAAAGAGGGAATAGACTGTGGACTGCATTGGAAATCTATCAGGCTGAAAAAGCGGATAAAATATTGATTTCTGGTGGTGCAGGCGATATTTGGCAAAAGAAGGCAAGTGAAGCAATTGTAGTTCAAGATTTTTTATATCGAATGGGAATCGATAGTAATGATATAGTCATAGAATCTGAATCTAAGAATACTTATGAAAATGCTGTTTTTACTAAAAAGCTATTGCAACAAATAAACCCTAACGCTAAATGTTTACTGGTTACCTCTGCATTTCATATGCCTAGGGCTAGGCGTGTTTTTGAGAAGCAAGGAATCGATATAGTCCCCTACTCTACGGATTTCATGAACAAACCGCTAAATAGACCTAATTATATTTTTATTCCTAGTGGGGAAATACTGTGGCTTTGGGATACGATTATTAAGGAATGGGTGGGGATGGTTTCTTATAAGATGATGGGGAGATTGTGATAAATTTAAGCTGTGTATTAAAAAAATGGGTTCTTTGACAAATGTCGTGAAAAAAGATGTGAGGTGAACAAACACCTCACATGGCGGAGCTTGAAAATCAGACAATTGCCGTTGCAGTGTGTTTGACCACCTGCAACTTTCCACGACATTTGTCAAAGAACCAAAAAATAAAACGCATGAAACGGTCAGATGGGAGAGTTATGGGCGAAGAAAAAAGAATTAATTCCTTGTTTCCTTAATTTTAGTGAGCCATCAGACCGCTTCATGCTATACTTATACGCAATTGAATAATGTATTTCGTATTGGATATGTTACTCATTTTGTTGAGGACGAGGCACAAAACGCAGGCGATGCCTTAGCATCAGCGAGTATTTGTAACGAAGTAATCAGCTAAAGGAGTCCATTTATATACGAAAGTTATTATTCAATTGCGTATAAGATCAAGTGTAATACTATCTCATCAAACTATTCCTAAACTGAGGACTTAAACCAGCAAAAAGTATCAACTTAAATTCCTTTGGCGTGATTTGTACATCATTGGAAAAGCCTGTTCTTAAATCTGACAAAGTGGCTTTGAGATCGTATAATCGAATGACGTTCATACCATCTAATGTACTTCTATTTTCACTTCTGGCAACATTCACTTCTATTCTTATTGGTAATGGCGTCTGATGTGTTCGATAAAACAAGTGAATTCCTCGTTCTCCTTTCATCAATTCGAATAAGGAATGAGATTCTGCAATAATCGTATTGGCTTTTTCATTTACTTCAAATTGGATATTCGTATCCTTAAAATATGCCTGATGTAAATCCATCAAATAATTGGTTTCCTTTCTTCCTTTTCCATCTATACAAGACGTATATTTAATTTCAACTTCATCTGCATTCCCTTTCAAAAACCCTTTGGTATGCAATGCTAAGAACGCTACATCTAAGTAATTATCAATGAATTCTGTATTTAAACTATTGAATTGATCAGATGCCAATCTATAAAATTCATTGAGTTCTGACAGTGCTTGTTCTTGGAATAATTTATCTTTTAATAATTGTCTATATCCTTTTGTAGAAGCATTATTTTTTTGGATATAACTACCTAGTCCTCCGCCTTTTAATCGCAAAGGAATCGCAGGACCTCCTCTAAAGAAATTATCTCTAAAACCTAACATGGTTTCTTTTACTTTCTCCTTCGTACTGACTAATCTATCCTTAAAATCATAATATTGCCAATCCAAATCATCACTTTCGCCTCCTACGATAATGATGGAATCCTCCTCGTCGTTATTATCATATTGGCTATCTTCATATCGTTGGATATTCCTTTCTATTCTTTCTATACTACGCAGTAAATCGCCATAGAATCTCTTTCCTTTTTTCTCTTCTGGCAGATGTAGCAACCAGTCATTATCTAAAGTTTCTTGAAACTCTAAAGGCGTAATTCTAGGAACTAACTTATTATCTTCCAGATAAATATCTAGTATGACAGGTGTTTCACTATCTGCATCTAAAAGTTGTTCAGCAGAAAGAGCTGTCAAGTCTTTTTCTATCTGACGTTTTAAGGCACGTCCGCCCATTTTTTCGTCGAATCCTCGACTAGATACCCAACTCAGTGCGTCTTCAGATATATTCAAAATCGTAGTTCTTCTTACGAATCCATCACGCTTCAGTAATTCATTGATTTGCAATCTAGCTATACCTAGAATATGCTGTTGCTGAAGTGGCTGGAAGATGACGATCTTATCAATACGATTGACAAATTCTGGTCTGAAATGATTTTCTACCGCCTTGCGATATACTGCATCAATTTCTGATCGCATATGACCAAAACCTAATCTTGAAGAAACTCTATCAGCTCCAATATTAGAGGTCATAATGATAATCGTATTGGAAAAATCTACTGTTCTACCTAGGCTATCTGTCAGTCTACCATCATCCAAAACCTGTAGCAATAAATCATGAACTTTTGGATGTGCTTTCTCTATTTCATCCAATAAAACGATACCAAAAGGATTGTATCTTACTTTTCCAGTCAGATAACCTTCTGGATTATTGCTATCGCCTATCAATCTACTAACTGCACTTCCATCTATGAATTCATTCATATCGAAACGCATCAGCTTTTCTTCGCCTCCTAGCATGAATTCAGAAAGAACTTTCGCTGCCTGTGTTTTACCTACACCTGTAGGTCCTACAAATAAGAATGAACCTTTAGGTTTACTAGGATTAACTAGCTTCGCTTTGATAGAATGAATCGTATCTGATAAAGCATCTACTGCTGCTCCTTGACCAACTAATTTAACAGCTATTGCATTCCGAACGTCCTTTTCCTTAAAGGTTTCTGTATCGTCTGTAATACTTCTTTTTAATCCGCTAAAGTCTTCAAACTCTTGTTCTATCTCAGTAATATCAATCTTTGAGAACTTGTACTTTATCGCCATTTGATTCAACAAACGCATGACCCCTCCAGGAAGGGCTCTTCGTTTGAAATAATTGCGATGAATGGCGAATAATTTATAGATGGCATGAGCAGAAATCTGGTTACCATATTCTACTTCTAGTAATTTTCTTCTTTGGAGAACCATCTTCACAGCCGTCACCATATCTGGCTCATCTATTCTGATGACTCTGAATAAATCAGCGAAACGCCTGTCGCTTTCCTGTACTACTTTCCACTCTTCTGGCGTAGCCAAAAGTGTAACTTGTATCAACCTTTTTTCTAGATAAGGCTTCAATACATCACTAAGCGTCATATTGTTTTGAGAGGATTTCCCTATTCTCAATAAAGCGACTGGATTATCAAAAAAGAGTTTATCAGATGCCTTATCCTTTACTTTTTTAAGATAGGTTCTTCTCTCTTTGATGTACTTAAGTATAGACTCGAAACGTTTTTGCCACATTCCTACGATACTCATTCCTGCTATTACTCTAGTAGGATCTACGTACCATACTTTTTGTAATAAATCTGGAGCAGTTCCTTCATTTTCCCTTAAATATCTGTACAAAGATTCATGAAGGATACTTTTTTTACCAACGCCTTCTTTTCCTACTAATACAAAGGGTGTATTTTCTTCTGAGAAAATGGATGCTTGTATTCTTTTTACTAAATCCTCTCTATACCAAGCAGACAATAAACTCGCCGGATAGCGTTCATTTAAATCATAGCCTACTTTGTATATTTCTGTAATTCCATCGAAATCTGTAGCTCCTCCAAAAGCAGCAAAAAACAAACCTGAATGGTCAATCTCGAAAGAAAATTTCTGTGGTTGTACCTTAATCGTACAGTTGACCATGGATTGGAATTCTTTCTTATCCGATTGATATACTTCTATATCGAGCGTACCACCACCTATACTTTTCTTATATGTTCTAAAGAGTTTTTCCATGACTCTTGCCAGTTCTGCCTGCATATCATATTTGCCATTTTCATCAGGCTGCAACATGAACATATAGTTATTGAAATTAGGAAGGAATACAAATTTCTTTCCTTTCAATTCAAAATAGCAATAGGCAAAATCTCCTCGAATATATTGTTTTCCTAAATTGAATTCGAAATGTTTTACTTCAAATTTAATATTAGGATTGAAACGAAACCATAGATAACTAGGCAGGGTTTGACGAGTCAAATGATAGTGTTGGAAATAGTATTTTATTTCCTTACGAAAAACTTCTTCTGCCTTTTCAAAACGACGGTGAGTAACTAATGGATGATCAAAAAACATAGGGCGAATCTGATAATTCAGTTTCCCTTCTATCTTCAATTGCCGAACGATAACTGGCACATCCATTGTTATTTGACTCATATTTAGCTATCGCTTAGGCAGATTATTAGGTGTAATTAGGGCTGCTAGGTTGAAAAGTATCCGAAAATTAGGAAAAAAAATGAAATATACCTATCCCTATCCAGTTTATAATAGTGCAATACTTTTATGCGGCGAGTGTAAAAAGAATACAAAAATTGACAGATTACCAATATATATGATATTTTTACCATCTGTCTACCTAATATTATTCGTCAAGCTAAGGTTTTCCCCACAAAAAATCTAAATTCAAAAACAGTAATGAATTACTAGACGTTACTAATAGATATTATTTAAAATTGATGATCTTCTAAATAATCAATTTTAAATAATTTCAATCTAAATCAGCTAAGTGAAAGTGCAAAAATAACATGTGCCAATAACTTATTTTTGACGTTTCACTAATTAATTAATATTAACCTCATTTACTCATGAGATATTTAATCACCCTATTATTCCTTTGTACAACTGTGCCATTTGCTCTGGCTCAAGATAAACCAGATGCTGTGGCAGATACAGAGGAAAAACCTATGCTGGAAGAATCTGATTCTTTGAGTGAAGATACTATCCCTAAATACCAAAGTTTATTCTGGAAGATAGAACATCCTGATCATGACAAGCCTTCCTATCTTTATGGAACGATGCATGTCAGTCATAAGATAGCTTATCATTTAAATGATGCTTTTTATCAAGCACTGAAAGATGTGGATATCATAGCATTGGAAACTAATCCAGAGGATTGGATGGATAAGATGTTAGAATATGGCAATAATCCATATGGCAGTTATGGTGGTGGTGGATTGTATCAATCCTTTGTTCCTAAAATACCCGAGAAAGATGATCTCAAGGCCATCTTACAAATGAATAATCAGATTGTCAATAGTATTCTTTATCGAAATAATGAATACCAACAGAATTTCGAGGAGGAAACTTATCTGGATATGTTCATTTTTCAAGCTGGTGGCAAAATGGGAAAATCGGTTGTTGCACTAGAAGATATTCATGAAGCAGATGATTTGGCAAAAAAAGCATCTGTCAATTCTTTTGATCCTAAAAGGGAATATTCTCCTTGGTTGAAAAAGAAGTTGCAGGAAAAAGGTGTAGTTCAACTGACAGAAGATGCCTATAGAGATAAGAATCTCGATTTGATTGATTCCTTGAACAGAGAATACTATCCTCAAAAGTATAACGAATATATGCTGTATGAGAGGAATAGAAACATGGTAGTGGCGATGGATTCTGTGATGAAAAAAGGAACATTATTGACAGGAATAGGTGCAGCACATCTTCCAGGAGAAGATGGAGTTATTGATATGTTGAGGAAAGAAGGGTTTACTGTTACGCCTATCGAAGGAGATTTAACTAAAAAGGGCGTTGCCATCAAGGAAAATTTTGAAAATTCATTCGCAGATAGAACACATACGAAGTATGAATCAGCAGATGATTTCCTATCCATTGAATTACCAGATAAGTTGTATGAACTTGGACTAGGAGGACAGAATCTTGGTTTGAGTATGGATATTACTAATGGTGCTTACTTTCTCATCTTCAGGACATCATTATATCAATCTCTTAGTAAAAAACCACTGACGTTAGATGATATAGAGGAAATGCTATATGAAAATATACCTGGAAAGATTAAAAAACAAGAACGAATCACCTTCCAAGGTTATCCTGCTCTTGCCATTAATAATGAAACGAAAAGTGGCGAACATCAAAGATACCTTATCGTAGAAACACCTTTGGAATTCATCACGATGAAGCTAGGTGGAAAGAAAGATTATGCTACTCAATATGGCAGTAAATTCTTTGATGCCATACAGCTAAAGCCACAACAAGTGGCGGCAAATAATGAAATCAGTCCTTATTATGGCGACTTTAAAATCAATATGCCTGGCACACCAATTATCAATGGCAACAGCGAAACGCTTTCTTCTGGTGGACCAATTGAAATGCAAAGTATGGATACGGTATCCGGAGAATATTACTTTGCTCAATCTTTGGTTTATCATGATTTAAAATACTTTGAAGAAGATGAATTTGAAGTGGAATACCTGCACAAAGTCTGGTATGATGCTATTGATACCATACATACTTTTATCAAGACAGATATGTCTGGAATTCCTAACACCGTTTCTTCTTCCATGACTAAACAAGGGAAGAAGGTTTGGTTGACTTCATTGAAAAAAGGACCTCGATATTATATGCTAGGAACAGTGGGTGTAGATAGCATAAAAGCTGCGAAATATTTCAGCAGTCTTGAATTTGTGCCATATATTCATAAGGACGAAAAATATGAAGAAAGAGTAGATACTTCCTTATATTTCACTGTAAAAACTCCTGTAAAAGCTCCATCTTTTTTCGATTATTATGCTTCTGAAAAATCAGAAACTGATACAATTGGCAATATGTATAAGGCAGTGAGTTATGAAACGCCATACAAGGAATTTGTGAATGTAAATTATAGAAAATACCATAGTTATTATCAAACAGAAAATGCAGATTCTATCTGGACAAACGTAGATAAACGATGGATAGGATATGATAGTAAAGATGAAAAAATAGAATTGTTTGACAAAAAAATAGGCAAATCTAAAGAGGGTTATCCTACTTATAGCTTCAAGGTAAAGAGTAAAGGATCGTCTAGGATTATTCATAATCACTATTATTTGAATTATGGATTAATCTATTTATTACAATATGATTCTGATCAATTTAATGAACCTTCTCCGTTTATTGAGACATTCATCAATACTTTTTCTCCTACGGATACATTGGTTGGAAGAAGCCCATTGAAGAACAAAACAGACTTGTTTTTTGAGAATATTTATAGTATAGATAGTTTGACAAGGGCACAAGCCTTATCCTCTTATAATTATGTCGATTTTGAATCTAAGGATATTCCCCAAGTGATGAAAATCATCAAGGAATTTGATTTTACAGATAAGGAATTGAATATAAAAGTAGGAATTTTGGAAGTATTAGGAAGGATGGAAGATCCTCGTGTATTTACGTTCTTGAGGAATTTGTATCTTAATTCTGAGTATAATAGTATTATCCAATTAGAGGTTATCAGTACACTTGCAAAAAACCCTAATTTGGATAATATGAAATCCATATTATCTCTGATGAAAGAGGATATTCCCCTTTCATCCGTGAGTACAATTAATAATACGTTTGCTCCTTTAAGAGATACTGCTGCATGGAATTATAGCAAAATTCTTTTTCCTGAAATATTGGAGTATTCTTCTATTCCAGAGTATAAATCTTGGATTTATACCTTAGCTGTCATGCTGAAGGAAAATAAGATGCTGAAGCCTCGTATTTTCAAAAAATACAAAAAGCAGCTAGTCAATGAAATGAAAATTGAATTCAAGCGACAAAAAACGCGTGAATTGAATAAGAAAAGTAGTGGGTATGGTAGTTATGGATATGGCAATGGCAATGGTGATTCTATGCTCGAGGATTATATTTCGTTGTTGATGCCTTATTATAAAAAGACTGAAATCAAGGATTTGTTTGACAAAATCAACACCTTGGATGATGCAAGAATTAAGTCTATTTTGCAGGCACAACTCGCTAAAAACAACCACCTTATTAATCAAAAGATGATAGAGGAACTAACAGATGATCCAAAAACTAGAAAATATGTTTTCGATAGTTTCAAAAGGATGAGCCAACTGGATAAATTTCCTAAAAAATACATGAATCAAAAAGACATGGCAGAGGCTAGTCTTTTGAGTGATAGTTCTTATCCTAAGATAGATAGTACCGTATTCATCAAGGAAATATTGGTATCTGAAAAGGAAGATAATTATGTAATTTACTTCTTTAGGACCATGAAAAATAGTTCTGCTTATGGTTATTATGATGAGGAAAAAGAAGGTGATTGGGGTGTGCAATATATTGCTTATCAAGTAGAAGAAGATGAGCCTATACAAAGTGGCTACTATGCTAAATCAACTTTCAATGAAATCGATCCTGAGGATACTAAGGAAATAAAAGAGTTTGAAAAAACTGCCTTGGATAAGGTGAAGTATCAGAAGAGAAAAAGGGTGGCTCCTTATTCTTATTATTATGATGATTACTAGAGGGATTTAGAGATGCTAATACATATCTGATAGTCATTTTGTAATAAAGAGGAGGTTTTTACCTCCTCTTTATTTTTTTGATAAATAGTAACGATATATTGGATATACTTCATCGTTATTGAATTAATCGTTTTTAGTGAAAGGAATTCAATAACCTCAGCCATTATGCTTGTTCTTTTTTCTTCTTGTTCTGCTGTATATTCTTTTTTAACATCTTGAGCAAATACAATCGTCGTTATTGATATTAGTAACATAATTTTAATGATATATTTCATGATTAGATTTTTAAGTACGTTCTAAGAAAAACAAATAGTACAATTTGGCTTACGATTAATTTCCTCATTGTATTTGATTTTGATTTGTATGCAAGATGCAGGGAAATCGATGATCGTATTATCCGTTATTATGCGTAAATGAGCTACGTGTTTTTACTTAGATGATATATAAAAGCCCTTTGAAATTAATTCCAAAGGGCTTTTATCAAATTTATTCATAAAGGAATACTAGCCCCATTCAAACACATACACTTCTCCTTTTTCAGATCCAATAATCAATTTATTATCATGGAATTCTATTTGTCTAAAATCCATAAAGTCTTGATTGAAAACGACTTCCTTAGTCTTAGCATTCAAAGCGACGAAGGTATCTTTTTGACGATAGAATAGATATTTTTTATCTGGGCTTAATGTCACTTTTCGTTTATCATTACCAAATGCCATCCATTGTGATGTTTCTTTGGTATTCAGATTATGTTGGAATACATCTTCAGATTTACCATCGAAAACATACATATCATCATTGATGATATAGTGGCCCATTCCATAATCCTTTCCTTGAAATTCGTAGATCAATTCGCTTTCTCCTGTCTTCAAATCCCATCTAAATACATTAGAATCACTATATTTTACTAAAAGGCTGTTTCCACTATATTCTATTAACTTATTAGGATAATAGGTCGCATCTTCTTTTTCTAATTCCTTTCTATGCCATAAATGCTGAACCATTTTCATCTTTTTGGCATCAAAAATCATCAAGGGAGAAAAAGAGGTATAATCCTTTGGCATCCCTGCTTGATCTGCGTCTATATCCAGTAAATCTGCTGAAACATCTTCATTTTCAGAACTATCATATTTAATATCCAATGGCTCTGTAGGATAGGAAGTGAATGCGACTAAACCATCTGATAATTCAAGATGACTCGTAAAGGAACACAGTGTTTTCAGTATAGTAATTCCCCTTGTTTTAATATTCACAATTCTAGGACGATAGGATAAGGTATAACCTATAAAACGCTCATTATCGAGCCAGTATATTCCATCAAATTCTACGAGTGTATTATCTAGTTCTATGGTTTTGATTATCGTCAAACGAACAATATCAAAAATAGCAATTTTGCCATAACTCACGACAATGTGTTGTTCTGGTTTATTAGGAACCGCTCCTAATGGCTTGGTGCTTTCTGTGAATCTACTGAATTGTTTCAATGGATTCCCCTTACTATCCCAAATGATGACACTATCATCATAACTGCCTGTAATAATTCTATCTAAGTCGAAATCGAAGGCAAGATCCGTAATGGAATTACTATGTTGTATTTTATTTCCACCACTTAAAAGGTTCTCTAAATTCCAAGCATTGATATTCCCTTTTTCATCACCAGTATAGAGTACCTCATTTTTACCAAAGCAGCTATATATCTGATTACCATCATGTCCTACTTGACTGAATTTCTTCTTTCCTGTTTTCGCATCCCAACCATCTACTGTGGCAGAAGCAGTCACGATTATATCTCGCTGTTCATCATAATAAACTGCTTTTATTTCCTTGCTCAATGGCTCACTTTGCCACAATATTTCCCATGTAGTATCATCCCAAACAACGACGTCGTGAGCACAGGTTACGATTTTGCCATTAGGCAACCAAACCGCACTGGCTGTCGCTTTTTCATTGCCTTTGCCAGAACTATTTCCACCTCCAACAGTCATTCCCATTACATATATCAATGGACCTCCTCCTACGAGATCTTTGACGCATTCACCAGTTTCTAAGTTCCATATTTTGAGGCTACTGTTCAGCGAACCAGTTATTACCAAAGGTTTTGTAGGATGGATAGCTAGGGAATAAACCCAATCATCATGTCCTTTAAGATGGTGTAATAGTCTACCGTTTTCGTAATCCCAAACGCCAACAGTTCCATCTTTGGAAATGGAAACAAGATGTCCTTGCTGTGAAAACCCTACTTTAGAAACATAGCCATCATGTAATTCTAAGCTATGTACTAATTCCATACTAGGCAATTCGTATACTTTGGCAGTATAATCATCACAGGCTCCAGCAAGATATTTTCCATTAGGAGAAAGTGCCATCTGATTGATACAACTGGAAGGATATATTGTAATGATTTCATCCATATCTTCACCAGTCCAAACAGATAGAGAACCATCTTCTGAACTCGTGAATACATATTCATCATTAGCTATCAATCCTCCTATAAAATTAGAATGTGCGGCACCTCCATCATTCAATGATACTGGAGCTGAAGCAAAAGACCTAGTAGGTCTAATGAAATAATTTGAAAAGTTAGGATGGGTATGACTTTCTTCTTTCCAAAGTTCTAGAAATGTACTGATATTTGGCATACTTTAAGTATTTACAATAATACAAATATACTCATTTTGATTATATTTTGCACCTTTTTTGCGTTCAAAACTTATGTTTTTCAATAAGATTCTATACCCACTAAATGTATCATAAATGCAATATCCATCATTACGATTAATCTATTCGTTGGATCATTTAAAATCCAGATAGTTTCGGTACCTTCTTCACTATCTAATATAATAACAGGAATATCATAAACTGCTCCATCCCCCTTTATCTCCAAAGG
>JBNMOV010000101.1:0-12843 GCA_051275765.1 Maribacter sp.
TCTAGGTATCTGTCTTGTTTATTGCTATATAATCCTGCATCATAACCTGCATTGTCTCCATCGGATTCTGAATCAGTCGCTGCTGCTGAATTGTTGTAGGAAAATTCTACTAAAATATTGGATGTACCATCCCAAGTAAATGGCGTATTGAAATTGAAACTATTTTCTCCCATCGCCAACGTAGTATTCAAAAAATATACATCTGCGAATCCAGCTGTTTCTATATTTCCTGCATCCAAAGCTGTTTGTGCAGTTGTTTTCATAGCTATTCTAAGAAAATCAGTATTAGCACCTAGACTACTCAAATCCATTCTTAAACTAGTAATATCTCCTGCAGAAATTCCTGCTCCAGATAATTCTGCTACAGTCCAAAGATACTGAGCCCTTGAAGCAGTAGATGAGGTAGAAAACGGATGTCCTAAAGCAGATGCACCATTACCTATAGGATAAGCATTTTCTGAAATAACATTATCGTATGTTACTTCTTGCTGTGTGTATTGATAATGAGTATAGGTTGGTTGTGAGGTGTAGTTAAATATTGTTTCAGAGTTATTACTAATAATGTAATCAGGATGAGTTCGTAATGTAGAATCTACTGTGGTGGAATCCGTAATAAAAGTATTACAACTATAATCCCATTCGTGACAACCTGTAGAACTATCTCCAGGATTAAGTGCTCCATCAAGACAACGCATGGTGTATTTCATGAGAATTTTCCTGTAAGTCTGGTTTGGATTATCAGGAAAATCAAATGTTCCCGTTCTTGTTGGAGAATCCAATGCAAGCGTTTGTACTACTATGGTATCCTGTGCTTGTATTTGGAAAAAAAAGACTAACACAAAGGAAAGACTAACCAAAATTTTAAAATTAAAGGTAAAAAGTCTAGTCATGACGGCCTGATTTAGAGGACTTGGAAAAACGAGTTGGTAATGTCCAACATTAATAGCCCTTATATATGAAAATATTTTACCCTGTGAATGTACGGAATTAGGTTTATTCTAAAGAGAAGTAGCTAAGATAAAAAGGAGGAATGTCATATAATGACTAAAATTGGAGGAATGCAAAACTAATCTACTTCTTCATAATCGATGTAATCGGCATCATCTATGATCTCTACATTATCATCTACGTCCCTATTCTTCAATTGGAGAAAAGGTCTGACGAATGTGCGATAACCAAAATATATGAGTATGCTAATTACAAAAAATTTCATTTAAATTAATTTTGATCGAAGGTATAAATTTTCAGTTGTTGCTCCTCTAGGATAAACATCTGGTTTTTTCGGATTTCAGCATCTATGACTTTGGATTTGGTCACAGGCATGACTAATTTGCTTATAGAAATTCCTCCTAATGTTGGATTATGTATATAAAATACGCCTTCTTTTCTATAGACATAAACGTTTTGGAGGAGCTGGAGTTTAGCAGAAGGAATACTAAATGGTTCGTTATTGATATAATTTCCAAAAACATCAAAGACATAAACTGATTTATTGGGAGCAACTAGGTAAACATTTTCGCCTAATTCTGCTACAAATGTAGGTATATAGTCTCTTTCAAAAATAATGGACAAATTAGCACTTTCAAAAAGGATTTCTCCAGAAGTA
Organism: Maribacter sp.; assembly: GCA_051275765.1. GTDB lineage: Bacteria > Bacteroidota > Bacteroidia > Chitinophagales > Saprospiraceae > JAHDCE01. The sequence goes on from JBNMOV010000101.1 coordinate 1,607, forward strand.
TCCAGTTTTTTGAGTGTGAAATTTAGTTCGTCGTATATCCAGATGAATTGATCGTTGGACATTCCGACTGCTCTAACTTTAGGAGAATCAGATTTAAAGAGATCGAATTCTGCAGTTTTAGTAAGCGTTCGATCTAATATTTCTATGGTTTGGTATTCTTCAAAATAAAGCAAAATATTAAAAGGATTAGAAGCATCTACATGAGATATTTCGCCTAGATCAAAGTTGGAATGTCTGAATTGTTCTTTTCCTTTTGAATCGTATTTGATGAGTTCGTTTTCTGTGGTTACTAGATAGATATTTTGTAATTTATCTGTTGCTAGTAGCTTGGCTTCTATCTTGATTTTTTTTATTAATGTATAATTCGCATTGGGAATTAGGCTGTCTTTAGTGATTTGAGTACTGTCTTTTTCTATGGTTTGAGCTGTGGATTTGCAAGCAGAGAAGCCATTGATAAATAAAAAAAGGAATGCAAAAATAAGTGCTTGGCTTATTTTAGTATTTTTAAAAAATTGCTTATTTATTATCCAGTTTGCCATCTTTATTTTCAAAAAATCTAACTTCTACATCTATTCCATCAAAAACAGCGTATGAACTACGCTTCATCCATTCTCCTGTATTAATATAACGACTAAAACCATTGGAGAGTACATGATCTATAGCTAAATGTCTGTGTCCAAAGATAAAATAATCTGGTTGGATGGTTTTTATCTTTCTTTCTGCATATGCAACGAGCCATTCCTTGTCTTTACCTAGAAAAAATTCTTCCTCGCTTCCCTTATATTTTTCTTTGCTATTTCCTGACCAAGCATTGGCTATGCCCATGCCTATACTAGGATGTATTTTTTGGAAAAGCCATTGACAGAGAGGATTGGCAAATATCCTTTTTAGTACTTTATACTTATGATCGCCAGGTCCTAGACCATCGCCATGTGCAATAAAGAATTTCTTTCCATAATGTTCTCTTTCTATAGCTTTCCTATGAATGAGAATACCTAGTTCATCTTCAAAATAATTGAACATCCACATATCGTGGTTTCCAATGAAAAACTCAATGGTAATACCTGCGTCCTTTAGTTCTGCTAGTTTACCAAATAATCTAGTATATCCTTTAGGAACTACGGTTTTGTATTCAAACCAAAAATCAAATACATCACCTACCAGATAGATAATTTCTGCATCTTCCTTAACCATTTCTAGCCATCTACAGATACGCAGTTCCCTATCCCGACTGGAATTATTTTCCACATCTGCTCCTAGATGAAAATCGGAAACAAAATAGATTTTTTTCATGCCCTGTTGAGAAGACAAATGCTAAACTTTTCCCATTACAGAATCACACTCATTACAAGTACGCAATTCTTCTGAATCCATAAAACTATTCATGATAGGAGGCAACTCGTTCACGATATCACTCATTGCAAAAGTAGCTTCGTATAATTTATGATTGCAACTTTCGCAGAACCACATCAACTTATCCACTTCGCCTTCTTTTCTATATCGTTCTATCACTAAGCCAACTGTATTCGCTGGACGCTGTGGAGAATGAGGAACTCTAGCAGGAAGCAAGAACATTTCGCCTTCCTTGATCTCTATGGTTTCCCTTTCACCTTCTTCAGTAATAATTCCTAACTTTATATCGCCTTCTACTTGATAGAATAATTCTTCACCATCTTCAAAATGATAATCTTTTCTACCGTTTGGACCACCAACAATCATGACGATATAATCTTCATTATCGAAGTAAACCTGTTTGTTTCCTATTGGCGGTTTCAAATCTTCACGATGTTCTTCTATCCATTTCTTGAGGTTCAATGGTTTTGCGAAAGCCATAATTCTATTAATTTGGTTAAGAAATAGTGTACGTAGATTATTCACATTAAGAATAATCTTTACAATCGTAAAGTTAATAATTAAAATAAGAGGCTTGGAAATCTTGAGAAAATAAATCTAGTCTAACAATCTTTTCTTTTGCTCACTAAACTCTTCTTCTGTCAAAATTCCTTTATCCCTAAGTTCTCCCAACTGTTTCAATTTCTCTACCAATGTAGAAGGAATCGCTTCTTTATTCTCAATAGGAGTTGGAGGAGGAACATCATCGTCCACGCCAAAGATATCATCAAAAATATCTCTGGAATTATCCCAAGTTTTTTCTTTAGGAATATCTTCTGTCAAGATAACTTTCTCTCGTTCTGGTCTATTAATATCTAATACTTCAGTATCATCTTCACTTGTCAATAGATCAACTGGAGGAGTTTCTAGTTTTTCGGTAGAAGCTTCTTGTTTCATTTCATATTTGTAATTATCCTTGGCAAAATCTAAAAATTCATCATGAGCCCTCAAATATGCCAATGAATCATGTTTCTGTATCCTATTAAAATCCTTGAAACCTAATTCAACCGCCTTGCTCAAATGAAACATAGACTTTTCTATATTTTCCTCCATAGAATAGCAACATCCTAGATTGAAATGCGTGGCTATATCATCATAATGAATCGCCAATGCCTTCTCGAAACTTTCTTTTGCCCCTTTGAAATCGTATTGCTTGAATTTAGTTACTCCTGTAATTTTATGAGGATTATTAGCTGCTTTTCTTGTAATCGGAGGAGAAACTGGCTTCTTCCTGACTGGTTTTGCTGTAGGTGTAGCTTGTCTTACTTCTTGTTTTATTACAGGAACTTGGTTCGCTGGTGCATTATGTACATGCACATGAACTTGCTGTCTGAATTTTTCAGGATTGTATTTCCTATCAAACGCTGTAGGATCCATGATAAAAAACACAATAGCATCGATAAAAGGAACTATTGCGGCAAAAACACCACAAGTAATTAAGGATAATGCAATATATAATATCCCTAAACCTGTTTGATTGAGGTAAAAACGATGTATGCCTGCACCTCCTAAAAAGAATGCCAATAAACCTGCTGTAGTTTTATCTTTCATCTGATGAATAGATACCTTTAGAGTGAAGAATAAGTTACTTAATTATTACAATATTAAGGCTTAAAATGTTTTTTATAACTATTTTTCTACCAATATAACTATTTGTACGTCTAGTATCCCCTTTAATAGACGAGAACAGATATTTTTAGGTTACATTTTATCATATATGTGGAAAATAAGCGTAGATACAGGAGGAACATTTACAGATTGTATAGCTGTAGATATTAATGGAAATACTAAGCGACTTAAAGTATTGAGTAGTGGCTATATAAAAGGGCAATGTCTTCAATCGAAGGGTAATTGGTTCATGTCTGATTTAAAATGGAATTTTTCAAAAAGGATATTCAAAGGTTATGTTCTAAAAATTGATAGTGAAGAGTATATAGTACATGATTTCAATCCTGAGGATAATTCATTCTTACTAGAAAATAATCCTACAATCAAAATACCTTTTTCTTTTACATTAACTGCTTGTGAAGAAGCTCCAATCTTAGCTTCTCGAATGGTTACTGAAACACTTTTAGAAGAAAAATTCCCTGAAATAAAATTAAGATTAGGGACTACAAAAGGTACAAATGCTTTACTAGAAAAAAATGGAGCAAAAACCTTATTATTAATTACAAAGGGTTTCAAAGATTTATTATTTATTGGTACACAACAAAGGCCTCATTTATTTCAATTAAATATTCCCAATCCAGAATTATTACATCACCATACTATTGAAATAAATGAACGAATCAATAAAGATGGAAATATTATTTATTCATTAAATAAAAAAGAAATAAAATCATTAATTAAACATATTAAAAAAGAAAAATACGATAGCATTTCTATTGCTTTATTAAATAGCTATAAAAATAATAAACATGAATTAATTTTAGAAAAAGAATTAATTAAAAATAATATTAAAAACATATCTTTATCTGCTTCACTTCATCCTTTTATACATTTATTACCTAGAGCAAAAACTACTGTAGTTAATGCTTACTTACAACCTATTTTACAACAATATTTATCTAGAATAACTCAATACATTCCTTCTCTCGAAATCATGTCAAGTTCTGGTGGATTAATGGACGCTCATACCTTTTATTCAAAAGACATTTTACTCAGTGGTCCAGCTGGTGGAGTTTTAGGAGCAGCTCATGTCGCAAAAGCATTTGGCGTATCCAAAATATTGACACTCGACATGGGAGGAACGAGCACAGATGTCGCTCGTTATCATCAAGGATTCGACTATAAATTTCATACGAAAATAGGTCAGCAAGAAATCGCGGTTCCTACTGTTGATATAGAAACGGTAGCAGCAGGAGGTGGTTCTATTTGTTCTTTCGATGGCTATAAATTAACAGTAGGTCCAGAAAGTGCAGGAGCTTCTCCTGGCCCTGCTTGCTATGAATCGGGTGGTCCTTTGACGATAACTGATGTTAATTTATTACTAGAAAAAATGGATGTTTCTGCGTTTAGCATTCCTATTCACATAGCTCCTGCCAAAAAGAAATTAGACGCACTTATTCAAGATATTTATCAACAAAAAAAAATTCGTTTTTCAAAGGAAGAAATACTCAAAGGATTTGAAAAAATAGCGAATGAAAAAATGACAGATGCAATTAGGAAAATTTCTGTTTCTAAAGGTTTCGATCCTAAAGAATATACACTCATGGCATATGGTGGTGCAGGAGGATTACATATTTGTGCGATTGCAAACTTATTAAATATAAAAGATATTATTATTCCTTATGATGCAGGTATTTTAAGTGCTAAAGGTATTCATGAAGCGAATGTAGAAAAATGGGTTTCATTACAAATATTACAACCTTTTAATGAATTTAAATTAAATATTAAAAAGCAAATAAATTTATTAAAAAAAGAAGCCATAAATGAATTTAAAAAAGGAGAGAATATAATTATTAAAAATATTCTAATTTATTTAAGATTACTAGGACAAAGTAATACGATCGAAATAGAATACAATGGTAATTTAGAAATTAAATTTAAAGAAAAGTATATTAAATTATTTGGATATTATCCTAAAAATAAATCTATAGAAATAGAAAGTATTAAAATAATAGCTAGCACTAAAAAAGATATTATTAAAAAAATAAAAAAAATTCAAAAAAATGAATTAAATGTAATTAATCATCCTAGTAAAAAATATAATTGGGATGAATTAAATGCTAAAGATTGCATACAGGGAGAAGCGATATTATCCAATGCTTTATCTACTGTTTTTATTCCTAGTGATTGGGAATTAATCGTAGAATCCAATAAAGATGTAACGCTACACAAAAAAAGCAATACTAAGATAGAACACAAAGCAGAAAATGAAACCATAGCATTAGAACTTTTTACGAATCGCTTCATGGCGATCGCTGAAAAAACAGGTTTACAACTCCAACGCACTTCTTTTTCTGTTAATATAAAAGAACGACTAGATTTTTCCTGTGCTATTCTCGATCCTCAAATGAAATTACTCGCCAATGCTCCACATATTCCTGTCCATCTAGGAAGTTTAGGAGTTTGTGCGAGACTAGTTTTAGCAGAGTATTCATTGGAAGAAGGCGATGTCATTATTACCAATCATCCAAAATATGGCGGTTCACATTTACCAGATGTCACTTTGATGTCTGGAGCATTCGATGATCATGGACAACTCATTGGTTATTTGATCAATCGAGCTCATCATTCAGAAATAGGAGGAAAACGACCAGGTTCTATGCCACCAGATGCCAAAAACCTAGCAGAAGAAGGCGTTGTGATTCCTCCTACATATATGATCAAAAACGGACAAACCAATTGGTCGATCATAGAAGATATTCTTCAAAATGCTCCCTATCCTACAAGAGCATTGGCAGAAAATATAGCAGATATAAATGCAGCACTCGCTTCATTGAAGGCAGGAGAAGAAGATTTGAAAAAACTGGTTGAAGCACATGGATTAAAACAAGTTCATCATTATATGCAGTTACTCAAAGACAGTTCTAATGCCACATTGCAAGAAGCTTTAAAGCCTTTTATTGGTAAAAAACTGAAGGCTACAGAATACTTAGATGATGGACATAAAATCCAAGTTAGTATCCATATTGAAGAACATCAAATTTCGATAGATTTTAAAGGAACGTCTGACGTTCATCCTAAGAATCTCAATGCTAATCCAGCGATTGTGAATAGTGTGATCATCTATGTATTGAGATTGATTTGTGATGATGATCGAATTCCTTTGAATGAAGGATTGATGCAACAAGTAGACATCACAATTCCAAAGGGCAGTTTACTTTCTCCCCATTTCCCTAGCGATCCTTCTTTATGTCCTGCTGTCGTAGGTGGCAATACAGAAGTTAGTCAAAGGCTGACAGATACTTTATTGAAAGCATTTGGAATGGTGGCTTGTTCGCAGGGAACGATGAATAATTTCTTGTTTGGCAATGAAAAATTTGGCTATTATGAAACTATTGGTGGCGGCACAGGTGCTGGAAATGGATTTGATGGTAGAGATGCTGTTCATCAGCATATGACGAATACGAAAATAACAGATCCAGAAGAAATAGAATTTCGTTATCCTGTACGACTTTGGAATTTTGGTATTAGAAAAAAATCTGGAGGAAAGGGGAAATTTAAAGGCGGTAATGGCATCATAAGAAAAGTCGAATTCCTGAGCGACATGGACATCACTATATTGAGCCAACATAGAGAAAATGCTCCTTATGGGCTCGAAGGAGGAAAGGAAGGAAAAAAGGGAAAGCAAACCATTATTCGCAAAGATGGAACAAAAGAAAAATTACAGCACATCGACCAAACTCCTGTTAGCAAAGGAGATAGAATTATTATTAAAACGCCTGGAGGGGGTGGGTTTGGGAAGGCTTAATTAAGATGATGAAATTACTCCTCTATAAATTAAAGCTGCAAAGATTTTAAACACGGCAGTAATAGAGATATTAGATTTTAGAGAAGTACTAGCTAAGCTCTAGTATCTAAAATCTAACGCCTTAATATCGTCAAAGCGGACTTATTTTAATTGAATACAAGTAACAAAACCAAATACGTAACACCAAGTTAATCCAATTTCAAAATAACTGTATCATCTATTTTAAGACTATATTTCTCTGCTGCACGATCCATATTAAGGGCGATTTCCAAGTGATTAGCAGAATTAAATAAACAAAGCAAATCTCCCACTGGTACATCAGAATAACGCTTACTTATTTTGGTAATAGGTTCATGTCGCTTGAAAAACAAGGAGAATTCCCTTCCTCTACATACTTGGTTAAACAACAATTTATCAATATTCAAAATAACATTACCATAGCCATCCACGTGAATGACAGAGCCATTCAACTGACCATTACTGACCACAGGTTGCAAACTGATTCTTCGCTCCATTCGTTCTGTTGGCGTTCCTATTTCTGACATAGGAAGTTCTGAAAGAATATGAACTACTGCCTTGGCATATACATTTTTAAAAGCAAATATTCCTTCTTCCTCACTTTCCAATATATAAACATCCTTAGGTTCATCATCGAAGGCAAGAGAAAAAATACCATTATCTGGCCCTATAAAAAAATGTCCTTTGATTTCAAAAACAATGCACTTTGATTTCTTCTCAGGGAAGGTCATTACATTCATGAGGTGGATCGTTCCCTTAGGGAATTCCGCATAAGTATTCTTCAAAATGAAAGCAGCGTGAACTATATCGAAATTCTTTACGTTATGCGTAATATCAACGATATTCAGAGCGGAGTTTTGCGACAACAAAGCACCTTTTAGAATGCCTGCATAATGGTCTTCCAAACCAAAATCAGTTATAAGGGTAACTATCTGCATTAATTAATAATAATAATTGTAAATTTGAAATGAAATACTTATTCAAAATATTCCATCACTTTGTTTGATGGTATTAAAGAGTTTTTAATCAACTCAACTACAAAAATATTAAAATTTAATCATCGAATGGCAAATGTCTTCCTTTTAAGACAATCTAAACGCATTTCCACAGTGCATAAGGCTAAATTTGTCTTGCCTTCGATGTCATGTATTTCATTTGTTAATCAAAAAGTATGCTCGTCCGAGCGTATTTTAAAATGTATATTATAATTGAGCGAAATCATATTAAATGTAGCAAACATTGATTTGGTCGATTTATTCGGCGAAAATAATGTAAAACTGAAACTGATTCGTGATGCATTCCCAGAAGTTAAGATTGTTGCCAGAGGTAGCCAGATAAAGATGTTGGGGGAAAAGAAAAACACCCAACGCCTCAAGGGCAAGATCGAACTTATGATAAACGCCTTGAAGGAATTCGACGAATTATCTACGCAAACGGTCAAAGATCTCCTAAATGGAGATAATCCTTTTGCTTCCAAAATAAGTAGTAAAGGTAACGAAAGTACCATCGTTTATGGTAGAGGTGGCAAGCCGATAAAAGCTCGTACTCTCAACCAAAAACTACTCGTGGATACTTGCGAAGACAATGACATTGTATTTGCAGTCGGCCCTGCTGGTACTGGTAAAACTTATATTGCAGTGGCATTGGCTGTGCGTGCCTTGAAAAACAGGGTAGTTAAAAAAATAATCATGACTCGTCCCGCTGTAGAAGCAGGGGAAAATCTTGGTTTCTTGCCAGGAGATTTAAAAGAAAAAGTAGATCCGTATTTGCGTCCATTGTATGATGCTTTGGATGATATGATTCCTACGGAAAAGCTGGACCATTTGATTTCTACGAGAGTTATTGAGGTAGCACCATTAGCATTCATGAGAGGTCGAACTTTGGATAATGCTTTTGTCATTATGGATGAAGCACAGAATAGTACATCTACTCAAATCAAGATGTTTTTGACTCGTCTAGGACCATCTGCAAAATGTGTCATCACAGGAGATTTATCTCAGATAGATTTACCTCGAAGTGTCACTTCTGGACTCAAGCGTTCTTTGGATGTCTTGACAGGAATCCAAGGTATAGGAGTCGTAAGATTGAATACTGATGATGTCGTCAGACATAGATTAGTGAAGGCGATCATTATTGCTTATAACGAATCAGAGGAACGGAGGAAGGAAGAATTGGCTCAGGCTAAATTGGAACGAGATTCGTCTCGAAATAGTGTGAGGAAGGATATGTAGAATTAAACAGTTTGTAAAACAGGGCTGCTTCTGAGTGAAGTAACGCTGTTTTACAAACTACTTAGTTATTTCAATGAAGATTAATCATCTTGGCAGATAGGAAACTTCTCCAGAATATCAGGGTCTGACAACAGGGATATAAAACCAAGAACAACATGGCTATTTCGATCTTCGCTATATGCAAATTTCCACCCTTTCCCCTCCTTTATCAGTAATGCACCTTTATTAGGTAATTCCTTACCTTCAACTTGATAAGTAAGGCACGAGTCTTTATTAATAAACTTAAAAACTGTAAAATTACCTAGCTTTTTCACTTCTCCAGTAGTTCCTTTTATATCTGCATTCTGTGCATATTCAATCAAACTAATTGATTTTTCCAAACAAAATACAAAAAGGTCTTTCCCTTTCATTTTCTTGGCATCAACACAAGGTAATTTATCCAAATACTTGTAAAAAAGGTAGTATTTACTGCTAGAGGTTGACATAGATTTAGCTATATCATTATATTCTTTTTTAGTTTTATTAGACAAACACAAATCCCAATAACTTTGAAAATCTGTAGTGCGAACTAAAGTTTGAGCGATAGTAAACGAACTAAAATTTGAACTACAAGTTTTAGAAACTTTCGAAGTTACCAAAATGATAATATCAACCCAACGCCCCTCTCTTCACTTCTTCCACCACTTCTGGATTCAATAAAGTTGAAACATCCCCCAAATTATCCATATCGCCACTAGCTATTTTTCTTAAAATTCTACGCATGATTTTGCCAGAGCGAGTTTTAGGTAAACCTGATACGATTTGTATTTTGTCTGGCTTAGCTATAGCTCCTATTTCTTTTCTGACTACTGCTAGTATTTCATTGCTAAAAGCTGCTACGTCTTTGACCTCATTATTAGCAATCACATAAGCATAAATACCTTGTCCTTTGATAGGATGCGGATAAGCTACTACTGCAGATTCTACTACATTTCCATGTTGATTAATCGCATTTTCTACTTCTGCTGTACCTAGTCTATGTCCAGAAACATTGATGACATCATCTACTCTTCCTATGATTCTGTATAAACCATTTTCATCTCTTCTGGCTCCATCGCCAGTGAAGTATTTACCTTTGAAAGAAGAAAAATATACCTTTTTACAGCGTTCGTGATCGCCATATGTGGTGCGTATCATAGATGGCCAAGGAAATTTTATACAGAGCAATCCTTCTACGCCATTTTCAGTGACTTCATTTCCATCTTTATCTACCAAACAAGGTTGAATCCCTGGCAATGGCAAAGTAGCATAACAAGGTTTGGCTGTTGTGATTCCTGGCAAATTAGTAATCATAATACCGCCCGTTTCTGTCTGCCACCATGTATCTACGATTGGAGCATTGCCTTTTCCTACTTTTTGATCATACCAATGCCATGCTTCTTCATTGATGGGTTCTCCTACTGTGCCTAATACTTTGAGGGAGGATAAATCGTAGTTTTCTACCCATTTATCGCCTTTTGCCATCAATGCACGAATGGCTGTAGGAGCTGTATAAAATTGATTGACTTTGTGCTTTTCGCAAATTTGCCAAAAACGACCAGCATCCGGATAAGTGGGCACACCTTCAAACATCATCGTGGTAGCTCCTGCCAAAAGTGGTCCATAGACAATATATGAATGCCCGGTTATCCAACCAATATCTGCTGTACACCAATAAATATCTCCTTCTTCGTATTGGAAAACATTCTTAAAAGAATAACAAGTATAAACCATATAGCCGCCACAGGTATGAACTACGCCCTTTGGTTTTCCTGTCGATCCAGAAGTGTACAAAATGAATAGCATATCTTCTGCATCCATGATTTCTGCTTCGCATTCAGCAGATTGTTGAGGAACGATGTCGTACCAATAGACATCCAAGCCTTCCTTCATTTCAACATCTCCTCCTGTATTTTGATGTACAATAATGGATTCTATACTATCGCAACCCATTGCGATAGCATCATCTACTACTTGCTTGACAGGAATGTTCTTAATGCCTCTTTTATTGTAATCTGAACAGATGATCATTTTAGCTTCTGCGTCATTGACTCTATCTGCTAATGCCTGTGCAGAAAAGCCTGCAAAAACTACAGAATGTATAGCTCCTATCCTAGCACAAGCGAGTATAGCAATCGCCAATTCTGGCACCATTGGCATGT
>JBNMOV010000102.1:0-12769 GCA_051275765.1 Maribacter sp.
TAACCCATTGTTTTCGAGTAATATATGACACAATGAGCTAAAGCCACATTGGAAGGAAATGCAAAAATTGTCAAAGAACCTATTGTTCTTTTCGTCTTTAGATAAATATATTTCTTTGCATAAAATTTGAATGGCTACCTATTCTGATATTTATTCAAAAAATATAAAAAACAATAAATTTTCCGTACTAAAGTACGGGGATTTAAACCAAAAAGTTGAGACCAATAAATCTACGAGGCTACTTGTATTTATTTTGATTCTAGTATCAATCGTTACATTTATATTTGGATTTATTTTGAATAGTTTGACAAAATAAAACACCCTTTAATACTTCTCCAAAAACTCCCTTACAGACGATTTCCATTTCATAGGTTCAGAGAGAACGAGTCCGCTATGTTCGCCATTTTCTAAAATAACTAGCTTTTTTTCTCCTGCTAAATTATTAAAAATAGTGTCTGTTTCATGCCTCATCACTCGATCATCTTTTGCTCCCCAAATATGAAGTGTAGGGATATTCACCTTTTTGGCATAATCCGCTGGACTATAACTGAAGCCATTAAAACCATTTTGTGCTCCTCCCCAAAAAACCAATAAATGCCCTAAACCAAAGAAGGGAACGCCCATATTTCTGAATCTACTTTTAGCAGCATCCTCCATACTCCCAAACGGACATTGGATGATAATTCCCTTAGGACGGATACCTTCTTCTGCTACACTACGTAACGTAAGTGCTGCTCCCATAGATGTTCCTAATGTATAAACATCTCCACTTTTGGTTCTTTTGATATAGTCGAATACGGTTTTTAAATCCTTAGCTTCCTTATAACCTATCGTACAATGGTTCCCTTCTGAATCTCCAGAGCCTGTACTATCATAAAGAACGGTTCTGTAACCCATCTCAAGAATAGCCTTCGCATAGGGCAATAGTTTAGACATAGAAGCCTTATAACCATGAGAAAGAATAACGGTACCCATAACAGAATCAGGTTCCATTATCCATCCTTTTATGTTACCATTTTCATTATTAAGCGAAATTTCTTCAAATAGTCTTTCTGGTTTTATTTCATTCTCTGGTCGTGGCACACTAATTCCTAGCAATAAGGTTTTGGTTAATTTTGCAGGGCTCACATTAGTAGAGGAAGATGCTTGTTCAGATACTCTTGGCATAAAATGAGTAAATTTCCAAGCGTGCATAAATGCCACGAAATTAACCAAGGCAAAAAGAAGAATAAAAAAGTATAAAAAACCTTTTATCCATCTTTTTGTTCTTGATTTCCTAGACTTCAATTTTTCTACTACTTCCATTTTTACTGCTTATTAATGATTGGCGTGATTGATGGTGATTAGGAGTATATTAAAATGTTGAATCACTCCAATCATTAATATTTTACTTCACTTCTATTTCTAAAATTCCTTTTTTGTATTCCCAATTATAAAAATAAATAATGCTACCAGGTATGACATTTTTCAGTAGTCTTTTCTTAACAGATTTATGTGAACTAATACTCGTAATTAGTTCTTTTCTCTTCTTCTTTCCTACTACTACATAATACTGGGTAAAACCACCCTTTTCTTTCCCATAATTAAACATTAACGGCAGCCCCTTATTTTTTTCAGATAAGATTTTATTCACTTGCTCTAAGCTACATTCCGCTTTGGTATATAAAGATCTATCTACGCTCTTCCTTAGCCCTTTGAGTTCTACTCCATTCCATTTGACGATTACTTCTTGGAATTCTGGAATGACTTCTTCTACTGTAAGTACAAATTTTATAGGTAAAGTAAATTGCACTCGTACTGGCTCATCCTTATTTTTTCCAGGAATCCAGTCTGGCATGATATTGACAATCCTCAATGCCTCCTTTCCTATACCACCACCAGGATCTCGAAGAATAGATTTTTCATTCGTAGTAATTTTCCCATCTTTTTCTATCGTGAACCTAACTACAGCATTTCCTTCTATTCCTTCTTCTCTTGCCTTCTCTGGATATTTGATATTCTTATTAATGAAAGAAATGATATTCTTATCAGAGCATTCCCTTCGTTCGTCACTATCTTCTATGCCTTCACATCCCGAGAAGGAAGGCATAATTTCTACTATATTGAATACTTCTTCAATAGGTGGTGGAGGTGTAGTATCCAATGTAACAGCAGGTAACACAAACGATGTCCCTGCATAAGCAGAAATAGAAAAAAGTATTAAACTAAATAATACTAACAGATATTTACTCATAATTATGTTTTTAGAATTGTAAATCTACTAAGAGTATATCTAAAGAACTGCATCTAAACAAAATAAGCTGCTACCCGGCACTGGGCAGCAGCTATTATGCTATAAAGCATCAACCTTTTCTTTAAAGAGATATTTAGATTTAGAGATGAAATTATATTCTTCCTAATCCTAAAATCATTTATCTATCAGAAGACGAATCTAAATTTAAATCTTTTGGTGCAATAGGTGGTGTTGGTGGAACAGGCGGCGGTACGACATCTGGAAAAGTAGGTACTGGTGGAGCAGGTGCTGCTGAAGGAGGTATTGGTGGTGTTGGTGGTGTTGGAGGAACAGGAATTTCTGGAAATTTCGCCTTCGATTCTTCTGCCAATTTAAACTTAATCGGCATAGTAAATTGTACCCTTACTGGTTGACCATCTTGCTTTCCAGGAATCCAATTGGGCATTGATTTCATAACTCTCAATGCTTCTGATCCACAGCCATTACCAGGGTCTCTTAGCATACATTTCTCCATCTTTTCTTCATCAAAAAAAAGTGAACCATCTTCCTCTATTACAAAACGGATAACAGCTGTTCCTTGTGTACCATTCTTTATAGCTGCTTTGGGATATTTAACATTATTGCTAAGAAAATTAATGATTTTCAAGTCTGAACATTTCATTCTTTCTTTTTCATCTGCAATATCTTCGCAACCTGCAAAGTGTGGCATATATTCCACTACTTTAAAAACAGAAGGAACTGGAGGAGCCACTGTATCAGAAGTCATTTTCCTTATAGCTACCTTTTCAGAAGGATTTTTTTCATTTAAATCAATAGGTGCTTCGATCAACTCTCCTACCGTTTCGCTCAGCTCTTCTAAACCAGAAACTGGATCTACAAGATTGAATGAAAATAGGATGATTAAAAGCATCAAAATAGGAATAATGGATAAATAATACAATCCTTTCCTCTTTTTAGAATTTTGTGTGGATAACATAACTAAACGTTTTTTAATTAGTGAAGCAAAAGTGTTAGAAAGTGCCGGGTTGATGCTTTTACTTACTTCGTTTACCAGTAGTTTGGCGTAGTCGTATGTTGAATTAGCTAAGGATGCCACGAATTTATCAGCGATGAATTCATGCGTTTCCCTTAGGCTTCTATTATATAGATGAATGATGGGATTGAACCAGTTGATAATGGCGAGAATTTCCATGATCATTACATCAGCCGAGTGCCATTGGCGGATGTGTACCAGTTCGTGTTCTAGTATAAGATGACTGTCCTCATGAGCGTGTCTAGGATTGAAAAACAGCCATTTGAAAAAGGAAGAAGTATCCTGTACATTGGTATGAAGTGTCAAAATACCTTCCTTTTCTTCTTTGGGATTATGCTGTGTTATTTGGTAAAGAGTATATAATTTTTTGAGTAATCTAACAGAAAAAAACAAGACTCCTAGACTGTAAATAACTAGTATTAACTGTCCTAATGTAAGCGAGAAAAGAGGTGCAGTTTGTTCTAAACTTTCATTGAAACCATAAATGACCAACTCTGAACTATACACCATTGGTGCCAATACTTCTATCTCCTGATGCTGCCAAGTAAAATGCAAGGCAGGTATCAAAAATGATGATAATGCACCTGTTAAAAGATAGAATCTATTGACTTGAAAAAAAGTATTTTTTTGGAATAATGCTTTGTATAAAAAGAAAAATACCAAAAGGCAAAGACTCGATTCCAACAGATATTGTGGTATGGGTAGCAGTTGTATCATTTTTGGTCTTTTATTTTTTCTAGAATTTCATTCAGTTCTTCGATGTCCACATTTTCTTCCTTCACAAAGAAGGACATCAATTGCTCTACTGAACCACCAAAATAATTATTCAACATCGTATTGAAAGATGACTTTTTATAATCCTCTTCTTTCAATAATGGATAATAACGATGCGTCTTTCCAAATGCCTCATACCCTATCAATCCCATCGTTTCCAATTTCCTCACGACAGACGAAACTGTATTATATGGTGGCTGTGGATTCATTTCTTCTCTTATATCCTTCACGAATGCCTTTTCCAATTTCCAAAGGATACGCATGATTTCTTCTTCCCTATGTGTAAGTTTTAATTTCATAGATTTAGACGCTAGACTTCATTTGAGAAAATTGCTATAAACGATTGATGAAACAAACATAGTAACTATTTTTTAGTTTATCAACTAAATTTAAGTTATTTAACGTTTTTTTCGTTACCTCTCTTTAAATTGATATTACTCCTTGGACATCATTCGGTTCCAACCATTAGATAAAAAAATAAGTCCTTCACGATCGTGAAGGACTTATTTTAATCAAGGTTTACTTATTAATTACTAGATATTATTCCAATTGGATTCGTATTATCTGCATTATTACTCATTTCGTATCCAGTATGAAAATCAGCATTAGCAGGTATCGTATGAACCAAAGGCTTTAATGAAAATGGCATCGGGCTATTATCAGGAGATGGTTCTACTGTTATTACAGCAAGACTTCCTGAAAGATCCAATGGAAAGGATAAATCACTTAGTATATTCAATAAAAAATCTTCTCCAGGAAATGGTGGGCCAGCCGAAGTCCCACTAAAAGGAGCAGCGAAATCAGACTCATCTACTTCCAAAGATTTACCCGTAGTAAGTGGTTGTCCATCTATAACTACCCAACCTTCATATTCCCATCCTACTAGAAGTGTAGGCAAATTAAAGCTAGAATATATTAATTTCATTAGAAGTTTAAAGTTGTAAGGTCTAATATCCAATAAATATAAAGCCATAAGTGAAACGAATTCAATAACATGAGCCATTATGCTTGTTCTTTTTCTTTCTAAAAAACACAAAAAATAGTTCCGTAGCTACGGCTATGCAACGATTTTTTGAATTCTTTAGAAGAAAAAATTACTACCCATTCTCGCTCAATTTATTAAATACGTTTCACTAATAATTAGATTATCTGAGCTCCCAACTCAAACTAGTGGAAGTGAAGTTAACGAACATATTTTAAACTCTAAAAAATACTTACCTTGGACATTCTTCGTTTTAAAATAATAAAACCATCATATTTCCAATGAGATACATCATCCTACTCCTTTCATTATTCATTAGTTCATTCATATTTGCACAACAAAATAACCTTCATGTAGAAAGTTATACTTTGAATAATGGGCTAACTATTTATCTAAATGAAGATCCTTCTGCTAATCGAGTATTTGGAGCAATAGCTGTAAATGCTGGTAGTAAAAACGATCCTGCTGATGCTACAGGAATCGCACATTACCTGGAACATTTACTCTTCAAAGGAACTACAGAACTGGGCACTTGGGATTATACTGCTGAAAAAATTCACTTGGATTCTATCAATTATTGGTATGAAAAACTAGGAAAGACCAGCAATGAAACAGAACGCAACAGTATTCAACAACAAATCAATAAGCATTCTGTAGCTGCTTCAAAATATAGTTTGCCTAATGAATTTGATAATTTATTAAAAAGCATTGGCTCATCTAGCGTGAATGCTTTTACTTCCAATGACATTACTTTTTATCACAATTCTTTTCCTCAAAATCAGATGGGAAAGTGGTTGGATATTTATTCGCATCGTTTCCAAGATCCTGTTTTTCGTTCTTTCCAATCTGAATTAGAAATCGTATATGAAGAAAAAAATAGGGCAATGGATGGATTTGAATATCAGATTTTAGAAAAATTCATGGATGGTTTATTTTCTCCGCATCCTTATGGAACACAAACGACCTTAGGAAAAACAGTACATCTAAAAAATCCTAATCTGAATAAGATGTACGAGTTTTTCAATACTTATTATGTTGCTAATAATATGGCATTAGTGCTTTCTGGAAATTTTAATATAGAAGAAGCCAAAGTGCTTGTCGCTGAAAAATTCGGAAATTGGGAACGAGGAAAAACGCCAACAACAATAGATTTTCCTATTAGTAAAATAGAGGGAAAGAAAAAGGATAAAGTTCGTTTCACTCCTATAAAAGCTGCTGTATATGGTTTTAAAACGGCAGGAGCGAATCATCCAGATCAGCCTATATTAGATGTAATTTCTGGCTTATTTAGTAATGGAAGTTCTACAGGATTATTAGACAGATTAGATCAAGATAATAAGCTGACTTTTTCTGAATTCTATGCAGAGTCATTAAATGATGATGGAGCAGCTGTTTTCATTATCGTTCCTAAAATCATTATACAATCATTTAGAAAGGCAGAGAAATTGGTTTTCAATGAAATCAATCGAGTAAAAATAGGAGATTTTGATGATGCTCTTTTGGCATCTATTAAAAACGAGATAGATGTAGATTTCCAGCGTTCGCTAGAAGATGTGACGCAGCGAGGAATTGCTATTGGCGACTGTTTTAATAGAGGGATTAGTTGGGAGGAATATCTGAATTACACCAATACGATCGAAGCTGTGACGAAGGAAGATATCATGAAAATCGCACAAAAATATTATAGTGATGATTATTTAGCGGTTTATTCGAGAATGGGATTTCCAAAAAAGGAAAAACTAGAAAAACCTAGTTTTCAGCCAGTAAAACCAGATCCATCCAAAGAATCGGATTATGCCGCAGCATTCAAAGCAAAAAAGACAACGGAGCTAAGTCCTCAATTTATGGACTTTAAGAATGATGTCGATTTTACAGATTTGAAAAATAATAATAGACTTTATGTCACGCCAAATCCTATCAATGAGATCTTTTCTATTACTATCAGATATCAATATGGCAATGATAATAATAGGGATTTGAAATTGGCGACGCAACTGATGAATGAAGCCGGAACTGCCAATAAAAACATGTTGGAAGTGAAGGAGGCATTTGCTGTATTAGGAACGAAATATAATATTTCAAGCAGCAGGAATTATCTGTCTGTATATCTCGAAGGAAAGGAAGAAAATCTGGTGGCTTCCCTGCAATTAATGAATGAATTGATTCAGCAGCCTATCATTGATAGAAAGGCATTGAAACTAGCATTAAAAGAAGCTAAGACTAATCAAAGAATTGATAAAAGAACGCCTAGTACAATGGGAAATGCATTGAGATTCTTTGCCATTTATGGCGATAATTCTCATTATTTGAGAAGGCATTCGATAACAGAGATCAAGTCGGCGAACATTACTTCTTTGACCAAAAAATTTAAGGAGGGGACAGATTATGCTGCGTCTATTCATTATACTGGAAAACTGGATGCAGCAACGTTCAAACAAACTTTACTAGATAATTATCAACTAAATACCTCTGGAAAGCGAGAACCTATGATGTTCGCTAAATCTGCTCGCTATAAGGAAAGTCATGTCTATTTTATTCACAATAAAAAAGCGGTGCAAAGTCAAGTTCATTTTTATGTGCCTGGTGATAAATACAAGAAAAAAGATTATCCTCACTATCAGGCTTTCAACTCTTATTTTGGAGATGGTTTTTCTGGATTAGTATTGCAAGAAATACGAGAATATCGCTCGCTCGCTTACTCTGCATGGGGTAGATATTTTCATCCTTTTAAGGAAAATGAAATGGCTTTTTTGAATAGTTTTGTAGGTTGTCAAGGAGACAAAACGAATGAATCTATTGATGTGATGATGAGCTTATTTAGTGATATGCCAGAAAATCCTAGTCGGATGCCAGGCATCAAAAGTGGATTACAACAAAAGGCGATGACCAGCTATCCTTCGTTTAGGTTTTTATCTACGATCATGGAAAATTATAAAAAATTGGGCTATCGGAAATCACCAATGGAATTAGGTTATCCTGTGTATTCTGACTTAGAATTTTCTGATATTACTTCTTTTCATGATGAACACGTAAAAGGCAAACCAGTCATCATTACCATTTATGGAGACAAAAGACGAATAGATATAAAGGCTTTGGAAAAATATGGGAAAGTGGAGGAATTGAAGGAAGGAGATGTGATTGTTTTTTAAGGATTAAAAATTTTGAAGTTTTGCCAGGCAAAGGTGTAATCTTTAACACACTAAAACTTTAGAAATCTTGAAAATTGCTAAAGTCACATTGAAACAAATCGTTATTTAATTAGTTGAATTATTACATATTTTATCTGTTTTTACTTTACTTTTGTAGAATAATTATTCATTAAAGTACGTGTTATACACATACCATAACAGCAATTAAGACTTTTAACAAACTAATAACGCAACGTTCACACATATAAACATACTATTCTCTTAAATTTATCATTATAATAACAATAGAATACTAAGAGTTTGGAGCAGTCCTGAGAAAACCCGTTCCAAATTGAAAAACTAAAACAAACATACTATGAGATTAGCTATCATCATTATTGGTGTTATAGGATTAATTGTCCTAGGCATTAAGTGGGATTCCATTTCCTCCACACACAACACCCCACAAGAAGGGACTATCATCAAAGAACAAAAAATTGATGCAAGTCTGACTTGCCCTAAATGTGATGAAGATGTAAAAATCATTCACTTGGACAATGATGAAAGAGGAAAATTCTGTAAAATCCACGGTACGGTTGCCGTCAATTTGTAATGTAATAATACCTCCTCTTAAAATACCATTATACAAATAAATACTCTATATCAAACTTTATCGTGAAAATTATGTTATGGTATTATAACCCCCCATTGTGATAGAGTTGTTTTTAAATAGGGTGTTACAGAGCCGAGTTAGTTTTTATTAACTCGGCTTTTTTTTGTCTTTTCTTGCCACTCCAAAGACAATTTCCTATTGAATATAATTGCTGAAAAATCCATTTCCAAAAGAGGCTTTTGTTTGATGACCTTACAAGGATTTCCTACCGCTATGGAGTTAGATGGAATATCTTTTGTAACTACGGATCCAGCTCCTATGATGACATTATCTCCTATTTTTACTTCTGGCAATACAATAGAATTTCCTCCTATCCATACATTATTTCCTATGATAATGGGTTTTCCTTTTTGAATTTTTCGTAAATCATTAGGATCATGATTAGATGAAATGATTTGTACACCAGGTCCCAATTCTATATTAGAACCAAAATGAATTCCATTATTTGCTTGTATATAATTATGAAGATTATCTCCAGGATCACACATAAATCCTTTAGTAATAAAATCTGCACCAACAACTCTGGATGTAAAATGAACAGGCCATTTTACATTTTTATTCAGCCTTAATATTTTACTAGGAAGTAGGCATTCTAAAAATAAAGTATAATATCTCACATAGCCATAACGAGGCCTAAAATATAAAGGATAGCACCAATTAATAATAGTACCAAATATCCAAAAATCTATTTTTTCTATGTACGATATTTTTTTCAATTATTCTTGTACCTTTTTAATAATCTCATAAAAAAAATTAATAAAAAAACGTAGCCCATTCCACCTATAAAAGATAATATATAAACGCAGTACATGATGTCTTGGTATAAATACCCTATATAACAAGCTATGATACTCACCACCAAAAAATAAATATTAAATATAAATCCAATGTGATTTTTATCCGTTACTACAATGATATAACTGATCGGATTAAATGAACTTCTCGCCAAAATCAAAAATGATAAGACTAAGATAAAAGAAATTAAATTATCCCAATCTTTATCGAAGAAATAATCTAAAACTGTTATTCCTATTGTATTGATTATCAGTATAATTACTGTCATTATCAATAAGTTAGTAATGACTATTTTTTTGGTAAAATCAAATAATTCTTGCTTAGAAACTAGAAATAATTCGTTGGATTTTTGAAAATACACTTGTGCTATCGAAGCAGAAATTAATAATAAAGGCGACATCAATATTTTCATACTCAAAAAATATGCACCTGCTTCTGCTGTACTAAAATAATGATAAATTAAAATAGTCATTAAATTAATCGCCAAGGCATTCGTCATGTTAGATGGAAAAGTATATTTAATCAGGTTTTTATTTCCACTGATACTTTTCTTTAATAATTTAAAATCAGGCTTTTTTATATTTTTTCCTGTCTTAAATAAATAATATAATAAAGTAATAAAAAGGGAAAGTAGCGAACCTATAATCAATCCATTCGTCGCATAAAAATAATACAATAAAAATTGAAAAGTAATCAGGCTGAGCGAAGTAATAATTTTGGCTCGTGCTAAATTATCGAACCTTTTATTCCTTGTTAAAAAGGCTTCAAAAGTTTTTATTTGAGCTAATAAAATAGCCGCAAAAATCGCCATTAAGAATAAAGGAAAAGAAATATTATAAGTAGAAAAAGTATCTTGAAAGAAGATGAAAACAATTATTGGTAATATTCCAACAACAACAGTAATCGCCAAAACGGAAGAAAATAAATTATCACTTTCTTTTTTTTCTGGCGTGACAACTACACCATAATCTAGCTGCAAAGTATTCGCAACAGAAACAATACTAATAATACTCAAATAAACACCAAACAATCCAAAATCTTCATCACCATATAACTTAGCAAGAATAAGCGAACCTGCCACACCTGCCATCTGTGCTACTGCTGTTCCCTTGAACATTCGCAGTATATTTTGCTGAAAAAAAGATAGTTCCATTTCAGTTACCAATTATCAGTGAACAGTAAACAATTGTCAGTAAACAGATGCTCTTAGTGAAACGAATTCAATAACCTGAGCCATTATGCTTGTTCTTTTTTCCTTTAAAAACACTAGCCATTCTGGCTCAATTTATTAAATACGTTTCACTTAGTTTTAGAACGGAAATAGTACAACATAAATTTTATTTTTCGTTCTAAAACCAAAATCTACGAAAAACCAAAATACTGTTTACTAGTCACTATAAACTGCTTACTGTAAACTACCTTCTTGCATTTTTCTGGCGGTTTCTGCTACGATTAGTGCTTCTATGACTGGAGCTATATCTCCAGCTATTATTTTATCTAAATTATATAGTGTCAATCCGATGCGATGATCTGTTACACGGTTTTGAGGCCAGTTATAGGTACGAATCTTATCTGATCTATCTCCCGATCCTATGAGCGATCTACGTTCTGAAGTCACTTTAGAATCATGTGCTTCTATTTGCTGCATTCTGATTTTATCTATCAGACGATTCATTGCGATGTCACGGTTTTTGTTCTGTGAACGACCATCTGTACTCTCTGCCGCTATGCCCGTAGGTAAGTGTGTAAAACGTATCCCAGATTCCGTCTTGTTCACGTGCTGTCCACCTGCTCCACCAGAACGAAAAGTATCCACCCTCAAATCCGACTTGATAATATTCACATCTTCCATCTCCATTTTTGGCATCACCACTACTGTAGCAGCAGATGTATGTACTCTACCTTGGGATTCTGTTTTAGGTACTCGCTGTACACGATGTGCTCCAGATTCGAATTTTAGTTTACCATATACGCCACCGTTGCCACTCACTTCCATCACGATCTTATTGTAGCCACCTACGGAACCTTCGCTGATAGAAATAATTTCCGTCTTCCAACGCTGCGATTCAATATAACGACTATACATCTTATATAAATCTCCAGCAAACAAACTCGCTTCATCACCTCCAGCACCAGATCTGATTTCAAAAACCACATCCTTATCATCTTCTGGATCTTTAGGAATCAACAATACCTTGACTTCTGCTTCCAAAGCTTCTTTCCGCTTCTTCAATTCGTCCAATTCCATCTTTGCCATCTCCTTCATCTCCTCGTCATCCTCTTTGAGCATTTCATTGGCCGTTTCCATATTGCCCAATAATTCTTTATACTCATGATAAGCCTCCACTATCTCAGTCAAGTCTTTATATTCCTTGTTCACTTTCTTGTAACGAGACATATCAGAGATCACTTCTGGATCAGAAAGCTGTTCCTCTATATAAATATGTCGTTCGTAAATGGCTTGTAACTTATCTAGCATTGTCATTAAAATTTGAATCGGAAGACCCGATTTTCGTGTTGGTGGGCAGTTCGATGCCGCAAAAATGGTAAAAAAAGAGGTGGGGTCAAAGGTTTATTACGCTTTTGACCAAATAGATTGGCTAGACTAGCTAAAGGAATGATGTGAATACAATGCTTGTCATGATAGATAGATGCTAAGATGTTGAGATTTTAAGATATTGAGATAATATCTACGCTCGCAAAGATATAACTATTTTGGAATGGAAATAGTTCCAAATTTGTATAATCCTCATATTTATTAATCTAACATATCATGCAACGTCCAGCTTTTTTTTTACGTCTTGAAATAAAGTAATCTTATGAAATATTACTTCTCTTTAGTTCTGTTGATGTGTTTTGGTGTTAATTTATTGGGACGAAATCATATTATAGATTTATTTGATAATAAAGACGAAGAACTATATGGCGATAATTATCCTGACCTAGAAGCAAGAAAAATATATGGTATTGGAAAAATGAAAAAAGGTAGAGAAGACGAAAGCACAACAGAAGGAGGAACTTTAAGAGAGTGTTCACTGAACTGTGTCTAGTTTTGAAAATATTTAGTAAATCGTTCTCCATAAGTTAGGATAAGCTCTCTTTGAATAGCGGCCCATCCCCTAATTTTTTTATTCCAGCTAGAAGCTTTTCG
>JBNMOV010000103.1:0-12745 GCA_051275765.1 Maribacter sp.
ATCAGCAAACAGTGAACAGTGAACAGTTACCAATTGTCAGTAAATAAGAGAATGGATATTTGTAAGTAAATTATTGATGAGTATTTTTCGTTGCTGAAATTAGAAATAATACGAAATAATTATTTCTAATTTCAGCAACGAAAAATAACATTTTTGCTTTCTGTTCATTGGTAACTGGCCACTGGTAACTGGTAAATGATTTTTTTTTCCTAGATTAGCTTCATGCAAAACGAAAAACAGACTTTTACCACAGTACAAAAAGCCCTTGCTTGGGGAGTGCATATATTTACTGCATCTGGTGTAGTATTTTCTTTGTTAGCAATTATAGCGATAGCTGACCACGAATTTGTGATGTGTATGGCTTGGCTACTTTGTGCATTTGTAGTGGATGGCGTGGATGGCATCATGGCAAGGAAAGCCAGAGTAACAGAAGTACTACCCTTCATGGAAGGCAAAAATATAGATTTCGTGATTGATTTTGCTAATTATGCGATCATTCCAGGCTACTTTATGTACGAGGCATTCTGGGTGGTGAATGGCGAAAAAGTCTATATGCTACCAGAACCAGAGTGGATTAGATTTTCTGCTGTGGCAATGGTCATGCTAGTTTCAGCAGTATACTATGGCAAAGAACCTATGGTTTCTGAGGATATGTATTTCATTGGCTTTCCAGTGATGTGGAATGCAGTAGCATATTTCATGTTTTTCGTAGTACAGCCAGATGCTTGGGTTAATTTTGGATTGATCATCATG
The DNA here is from genome assembly GCA_051275765.1 of Maribacter sp. GTDB lineage: Bacteria > Bacteroidota > Bacteroidia > Chitinophagales > Saprospiraceae > JAHDCE01. Next base: position 754 of record JBNMOV010000103.1, read on the forward strand.
TTTACCATATTACATTTTGTTCCGCTGAAATATGCTTATCCCAGCCAAAACAAACGTTTTCAAGTATTGAACTGGATGATGGGATTATTATTTTTAATTAGTAATAGCTACCTACTTTGGATATATCCAGAACAGCCTATTTGGCTGCGTATTACAGCTGGAATTTATCTGCCTTATATTTTGTGGAATACGCTTTGGGTTTCCTTTAAGAAGTGATGGTAATCTGCTCTTGTGTATTACGTAACAATCCGCTATCATATTAAAAATCAATCGTATCCCCTTCCTCCAACAATGGAGATCCCCAATCACTCACAGTAATCTCAAGAAAATCCTGTTTTTTATAATCATCCTGTACTATCTGTCCACTGGCAGCAGCAGGTAATCTTGTCTTTTGTTTCAACTTTGAATGCAGAATAAATTTTTTATTGGTCATCTCTATACTCTTGATATAACCTATCTGCGAGCCTTGATTAAAAACAGCACTTCCCTCTTTCAAATTACCTATCTGTGGCATTTCGATATAAATGGAATAGAATTTCCCAGGCACATTGTCTTTTCCAAAATTTAGAGCTATTACAAGTATTATGAAAATGACAGCGATGATAATGCCTAACTTAGAATATTGTTTTTGATTAGGATCTTTGTTTTCTTTTGACATAAATGATAGATTTCTAATATATTATCCACTAAATTACACAGCTTTTTTTAGCTTTGGCGAAAGAGAGTTCAAAAATAGAGATAATGCGTTACAATCCAATCAATTCCGACTTATTCCAACGAAATAGACAACGATTCATGAAGGCAATGAAGCCTAAATCTTTGGCTATTTTCCATTCTAATGATATGATGCCTCGTAATGGCGATCAGTATTTTCAGTTTAGGCAAAATTCTGATTTGTTCTATTTATCAGGACTGGATCAGCCAGAAGCGGTAGTCGTTTTATTTCCTGATTGTGTGAAAGACGGTTTTGAGGAAATCGCTTTCATTAAGAAAACGAATGAATATATTGCTCGTTGGGAAGGACATAAATATACTAAGGAAGAAGCTAGACAAGTTTCAGGAATCGAAAAGATTTACTGGCTAGACGACATGGATAATATCCTAAACGAACTGGTTTTATTGGCAACTAGAATTTATGTGAATTCCAATGAGAATGATCGTTATGTGTCTGATATTGAGAGCAGGGATTTGAGGTGTACGCATGAATTAATGAAGAAATATCCTACGCATAAATATCATCGTTCTCAGCCAATCATGAAGAAGTTGGCGATGATAAAATCTGAGCAGGAAGTATTGCTTTTGCAGAAGGCCTGCCATATTACAAACCGTGCTTTTCGAAGGGTTTTGGAATTTACTCAACCAGGTGTAATGGAGTATGAAGTAGAAGCAGAAATTATCCACGAATTTATCAGAAATGGTTCTACAGGACATGGTTATTCGCCTATCATCGGAAGTGGTGCAGATTCTTGCATTTTGCATTATAATGAGAATCATAAAGAATGTAAGGATGGCGATGTGTTACTCATGGATTTTGGTGCTGAATATGCCAATTACACAGCAGATCTCACTCGAACGATTCCAGTAAATGGTAGATTTACTAAACGCCAACGTGCTGTTTATAATGCTGTACATCGAGTGATGAAAGAAGCGACTCAAATGCTCGTGCCAGGAAATAGAATAGAAGAATACCACAAGGAAGTTGGCAAAATTATGGAATCGGAATTGATTGGATTGAAACTCATTTCCAAACATGATGTAGCGAAACAAGATCCTACTTATCCTGCCTATAAAAAATATTTCATGCATGGTACTTCCCATCATTTAGGACTGGATGTACATGATTTAGCAGATAGATATACACCTATGCAAGCGGGCATGGTATTTACTTGTGAACCAGGGATTTATATTCCAGAAGAAGGTTTAGGCATTAGACTAGAAGACGATATTTTAGTGACAGATCATGAACCTTATAACTTGATGTCAGCCATTCCTGTAGATGCGGAAGAAATAGAGGATTTGATGAATGTAAGAGTAGCAAATTAAAGATTTTCTTCTACTGTTCTATATAACACGGGGTTTAAACCCCATGTTATATAGAACAGTAATTTCTTACAAATTTACTTCATTCAAACCACTCCAAACCTCAATAATTTTTCGATGCTCTCGACTAGGCGTAGCATTAAAACGTGCAGAAGTCTGAACCATATTCTTCTTTTTATCCAATTCGATAGTCACAAGGCTATACCATGTCCTATTCTTGAATTCCCTTAGCGACCAGATGGAGTACTCTCCACTAAGGCACCTCCCCGAATAAGAACCCACACAGTGATTCATGATCAAGCCCTCCTGTTGTAGCATTTGCTTATTCGTCAGTTCTACTATTTTATAAGGCTGATTCTCGTAAGGTTTAATACTAGAATGAGCTTTCCATATACCTAATTTTTCTTTTTTTTGCTGCTTTGCTCTTTCTTCTCTTTGTTGTCTTAATCGATCTCTTTGTTGAGCACGTTCACGAATGCGAGCATTATATTCATTGCTATCCCTCAGTAAATTCGCTAGTGTTCTTCTTTGTACAGTAAAGCCGGGTTTATCACGAATACAGTGATAGATATATCCCATAAATTCTGTGGCTTGATACCTATCCAAAGCTTCAAATCCAGGATCGACTAATTTCTGTATCACAGGATTCCAATGTTCCAATTCTTCCTGCAATTCTGTATGATCTGGATGATGCCTTACAAACTCCTGTAACATTTCAGACAGTAATCCACCTGCACCCAATGCAGCACCATAGCAATAGATATACATATCTTTCTCCGTCTGATCAAAATAATAAGGTAGATTTACAAAAACCTTCGCCATACGACGAGTAAAATGATGTCTATCTGGTGCTTTTCGTACAGAACCACCTTTGGCTAGATGGAAGAAGCCTAAGCTGCCAAAATAAAAATTCTTATCTCCATTTCTATAATACAATCCATTATTCCACCAGATGAATTCTGGAATATATTTGACAATAGTGGGGAAATCCATTTCGTAATATTCATCTCCCTTTCCCAACTCCTTTTCTATCTGATATTGATACCTTAACCAGACCATAAACCACTCTGCTATCCGATCTATATAGTCATAAACTTGTAAATCTGTGCGATGCTTAAAACGCTCTACAAAATGAGGCATGATATCTTGAAGGAAAGTATGCAAATCCTTTGCAGAATTTTCTCCTAAAGAAGTAGGATAAAGCATATGCAACAATTCCATGACCAAAATCTTATCCTTATCAGAGTAATCATGGCTGAAATCCGCATAAAAATCAATGAAGGTTCTTAGATTATCAAAATAGAAATGCTTGAGTTGTTGAAGATGATTAATCTGATAAAATTCGAGGGCCTTTGATTGTAATAATTTAGTGATGTACGCTTTGTCCAATTGCCTAGCAGCGAGATGTACAAATGTTTCTATCGCTCCACCTTTGGTAGGAAATAGCACCCCATTTTTTAAAAAATCATTAAAATAATTCTGTAAGAAATCAGCACTTGAACTTCCTGTTCCAAATTGTGCCAATAAGGATAATTCAAATGCAGACTTGGAAGCAGATAGCGAAAGGTATAAATCCTTTAAGGATTCCAAAGTATTCCTTCTGACCAATACAGCAAGATTCTCATCAGCTAATAATACCCGAATTTCTTCTTGCAGAGTCAGCCTATCAGACTCAATTCCGAAAGATGATTTTTCTACGAATTTCTGTATTTCAGCAGTTGTCATTATTTTTTTGATTTTTTTTAAGTCAGGGAACTATATTATCTAGTGTACAGTTAATGGTTGCGAAGCAAATAATTAAAATAGTTTTAAAAAAATCATGCTTTTACTTTTTAAGAACATATAAAATTCAATCATATGGAGACCAGTTCACAAAGTTCCCTCGATGGAGGAGGAACAGGAAACAGCCGGAGTATTGAAGCTAGTCCTAGCGTAGCATAAATCATTTATGCCGGGGCATATCTTCCACCTCGGTTTTTCCTTTCAACGTATAAGTTTATAGATTTGGCGTTTAGCCAATAGTCATTGGTATATCTACTATCAATGTAACCACATGGGTGATCAAGCTCTCTGGGGAGAGCGCCCTGTTGAAACCAGGGAGGGCGTGGTTCGAATCCGGGATTACCACTAGAAAAAGATAAAACTTTTTCAGGCTATTGAGATGCTTCAATAGCCTTTTTTATTTGTAACAAATACGTAGAGACACAAGATCTTGTGTCTTTCCAAACAAAATCAAAACGATGAATAGGTGTGGAATACAAATCTAATTATTCAAATTGGAATGTAATTGGGGTGGGAGACGCGAAGCATGGCGTCTCTACAAACGTTATTGATGATAAACCTAATAACTGCCTTTATACCTTCTCGTGAACCATTCTACTCCTAATAATGCAATTAATAACCAGAAAATCCATTTCAAATTAATGACAGAACGGGTTTTCAAATTGGAATATAACACAGGTTTGACCTCATCTTTCCCTGCTATGATAGAAGGTAAAGAATCCAATTCACTAGGAAATACCAACTGTCCACCAAATTGATTGGCAAGGATACGTAACATACCATGATCTGCTGTGGTTTCAAATTTCTCCAACTGTACTGGACGAACGGAAAACCTACCTTCATGTGTCAGTTGCTCACCATTGTGGTTTACTAATCCTTTATAATTATAATTTCCAGGAGGGAAAAAACCTGTATTTAGGGAATAAGCTTTGTTGACTTTATTGAAGGTATAATTAAAATTCTTGCCACCTTCATTCGTAATCGTCAATGCAGCATCTGGATCGTTAATCAATTCATAACTATCGTTATATAATTCAGCATCTAGAAGAATCGGCTCATTTTCATTGTAAATATTCTTAGCTAAACTGATTCTGAACTTACGCTTATCTTCTTTTAAGGTAAGATAAGTTACTGTTTTACTGATCAATTCATCAAATACATTATGGTTTTGACGCTGCATAAAATCGAATAACCTCCATCTCCATAATCCTTCAGCAGTCAATACTCCAACTTTTATCTTATTCACTTCACCAAAAGACAACAAAGGATATTTCGTTTCTACAGAACCTATTTTTTGCCATAATAATACTTCTGCTTCAGCAGTAGCACTATATTCTGCGAATGGTGAAATCAGTGGATTGAACTTAGGCAATTCACGTGTCATTTCACTATCCAATGTAAATAAATTGAAACCTGTATTAACAACAGCTTGCACATCATTAGTAGAAGCAGTTCCTACTTTAGCATTAATAAGTGGCTGCACTTTACTCATTCTGTTTACATCAGATTGAGAACCTACAATATATAATCTTGGAATATTTCTATCATACAGCGTTTGAAGAAATCCTTCAGCAGCATTAGTTAGACTGGGCAATTGATGCAAAATTACAAAATCATAAGCTGCTACGCCTACAGATTCATTAGCATAAGCTATATCTACTTGGTAATTTTTATTTTTAAGAATACTCGTTTTTATAGCTGAAATATCTGGATGTGGAGCATTCGCCAATATCAATATCTTCTGTCTAGCATCCAATACTTCTATGAATACATCCTTAGTATTATTGCTCGTAGAAACCTCACCTTTTACAGATGTAAGGGAAATTCGATATCGCTGCACACCTGGCTGATCTGCGTCTAAGACGATTTCTTGTGTAGAAAAGAACTGTGTTCTATCTATTGTTATAGGAAGCGTTTTTAGCTTCTCTGTTTTCCCATCTGTTACTTTGAAAACGATGAGATTTACAGGTGCATTATTACAATTCCTCGCATCTATATCTATTTGCAAACTGAATTTATCATCCAAATAAGCAATCTTATTATGAAATACTCTTTTGACAATCAAATCCTTATCTGGCACAGTATCCCCTAATGCGATAGGAAAAACTGGTGCAGCGAGTTTGGCACTATTGTAAATAGGATTGCTACCTTCATTATAAATACCATCTGTGGCAATGATGACTGCTCCTAAATTCTGTCCTGTGTATCTATCATATATTTCTGTGAATAGCTTCGAGATATTCGTCACTTTATCATCAAACTGATAGTCGATTCCTTCTTTGACTTCTTCTCCAAAGGAAAAGGTTTGCAATTCGTATTGTTCGCTAAGCTTAGCTTCTAATACTTGTATTTTCTGCACATATGCCAAAGAATCTTCATCGCTCATATCGTGCAAAATAGATTCTGAAAGATCCTGTGCCAATACGACGACTGGTTTCTTAGCTTCTGTAACCAATGACTTTAACAATGGTGAAAGCAAGAGCAAACAAATAATCGTGACTGCTGAAAATCGAAGAAATGCCAGTGCCATGATCAACCACTTAGGCTGATCCTTGAGTGCCTTACTTCTAAAATATAAGGCTGTAGCATAAAGTAATCCTGCTAGCACGCAAAGTGCTACAAACCAAATGGGATATTGAAAAGCTATATTTGACAAGATGTATTAGTTTTTGATGCTAATTTGAATTTCTGTTCCTTAACCTGAGGTTTAAACCCCAGGTTAAGGAAATAGAAAGGAGATGCTGTTAAATTGCAGTTGCAAATATACTACGCTTATCAACAAGATGCTTTGAAAATTAGTAGCATTAGAAAAGAAGACGATTTACTTGTCTTCATACTTCCTAATATTTGCCTGATACCAAGCATTATAACGTGTTACAATCTTATAGAGCTCTTTCTTTTTATAAACTCCTTTTTTGATATCATCGTGCAATTCTTCGTAATCCGCAAAAAATGGAGCTACGGATTTTTTGAACTTCATGGGATTAACCTCTTGAGACTGAACGCCTTTTTTGGCTAAAAAAGTCTGATAAAAACCCATTTCTTGATCTGTATTTCTATATTCCAGTACCATGACAGGGCGATCACCTTCATTCATCAACTGCATAAAAACACCTAATCCATAAGTAAGAGAAGGATGACTGTCGTAAATTCTAGATACATAGTATTGCCCTTTTACATAATACCCTCTGATGGTAAAAGGTCTGTATTTGACTTTATCGTTGTAGCCTTCTTCCTTGAATGCACATTTTACAGATCGCTGTCCAGGAGTTGTATATTGGATTTTGCCATATAAGGTATCCAATGAATTCGTAACAACATATCCTTTTAACCAACCAGCTTGTGCATATAAAAATAGAGGGAAACACAAAATGATGAAAATGATAGAAAATCGCATGTTTAATCTATAGGTTTGATAACAGTATTTTTGAAATACCTGCGTAAGATAAGTAATTCCAAATTTATCACATATAATAGACATTCAATACCAATACCAAATGCTAATTGTATTACTTACTTAAGTAACTCAAAATCCCTAATTCATAAGCATCTACTACTAATTTCACTCTACTAGATGTCCTCATTCTGGATTCTTTATAATTTTTCATATTCAGTAATACCGCTTCATTAATATTATCCTGCATTAGACTTTCGCCAAAACAAATCGTTCCTCGAACTCTGCGAGTCATCCCTAAATTCCTACAATATATGCCTGGTTGATCTGCATAGACACTATTATTTTGAAGATAGCGAACATTATTTTTATTGGGAGTAATCGGAACTTTAGTGATGCACTGATGATATTTTATGACTTCCGCTGAGAAAGCAATAGAATTCTCTAAGTCTTCGGAAATCAATAATCTTAAAAAATCTTCCATCTGATCTTTACTTTGCAGTTCGCCTGTCATGAATCCACCTCCAGTAAATGCCATGCAATAATTATTCGCAATGGCAGGAAAATTTCCTTGAGCATCTGTTTTGTCAGTCGTAGCATTATAATGGATATTGATAGTTAATGTAGGTTGGAAATTATTAATTAAAACAGCACGATACTCCATATCTTTTCTATTCATGTATCTATGAATATCTCTATTTTTTGCTTTGGTGAGATACCAGTTATATTGATCTCTATTGATCTCTTTGTTTTGCAAATCCACCGTCAGTTCCTCCTTGAACCTTTTCTTTTTCCATTGATCAAAATTATAACCAAATGAATTTTTTCCTTTTTTTCTGGTGACTAAAACCGTCGCTCCTTTTTTTTCTAATCGCTTAGCTAAAATATAAGCAGTTTTCCAGGCTAATTCAGATTCATAAAATGCAATATCTTTTTTCGTTCCTGCATCACGTTTGCTTATTTTCATGAATTTGGATTCAATAATGGCCGTTTCCATATTATGTGCAGAATGTCCTGGATCTAAAGCAATCTTAACTCCACTCAATCTTCCTTTCTTTTTAGATCTGACAGGCTTTTTAGTAAACTGACTTAGATACGTAGCTGCATTATTCCATTTTAAATCTACGGTAGGTTTATTTTTTGCTTTGTCTGATGAATTAGCATATATCTTTACGCCTGCATCATCCATTGTTATTTGTTCCAATAAAATTTCATTCCTAATCAAATAAGGAAGATTTTTTTCTGCTCTTTCTTGATAATTGGTTTGTGCAGAAATACTTTGGATAATGAATAAGGACAGAAAAATGATGGCTAGGTTTTTCATAATAATTGGAAATTGGTCAATAGAAATTGGAAATTAGTCATAGGCGTTGTTTAAAATTGATGATTCTATAAATATGGATTTTAAACAACTCCATAAATAATCCAAGTTGCGGACAAGTCCGCAACTTGGATTATTTATTTTTCTAACTCTTTTAAATGCTCAATTAATTTTTCAAACTCTTCTTTCTTATAACCGACTTCCTGTTGCTTCACCTTACATTTTTTAATGAGATAATTCCTAGGAATATATTTATCTGCGAATAGATTAAAAATCTTTTTATCTGGATCTGCTGCTACAATATAAGTGATATTTTTAAGCTTTGCAAAAGCTTTTAGTTCTTCCACTGTATGCCCTCTACCTATTCCAATAAAAACAACATCTTCATATTTTTCTGATAATTTTATCAATTCAGGAATTTCTATCAGACAAGGTCCACACCAAGTCGCAAAGAAATTCAACCAAACCGTCTTACCTTTAAAATCTTTTAAGGAATAGGTTTTACCATCTGTAGCTTCAAAAGTAAAATCGGGGGTTCCGTTACCTATTTCTGTTTTGAATTGGCGTTTTTCTTCTTGTGCAGTGGTACTATTATAGCTCAATGAAATGAATGCAATAGAAAGTATGAGTATAGATATATGGTTCATATTATGAATCGTTATGTGATTTTAATGTAATTTACTAGGAATAGGTATTTTTTATAATGTCCGTTTGATAAACCTAGAAGATTTGCTAAACGTAAAGTGAAAAACATCATTTTGGCGTTATTACTGAACTTAGCTTTAGCAAACCGAAAAGATTTACCAAAGCGAGTATGAAAATCAAAGATAATATTATTCAACATCACAAAGTCAATTAGAATATGAAGAACATCGCCACTTTCATTCTTATTTCATTCTTATCGTTTTTTAATTTGCCCTCTACCCTATCAGAAATTAATGTTTCGCATGACATCGAAGCAATAACGGTCTATCTCAATAGTGCAGAAATTACTAGAAAAGCACAGGCGAGTATTCCTGCTGGAAAATCGGATTTAGTGTTCAAGGGAATATCTTCTCGAATATTGGAACAAGGCATGAAAATAAAATTATCTGAAGGTGTAAAAGTATATGCTGTCAATATTGAAAAGAATAAAAATATTTTCGAGGAAGATGGAAAATTGGTTAGAAAATGAAAAAGAATTTGATGCATTAGAAGAAGAAAAAACGTTATTAGAAATAGAACGTTCTACATTAGAAAAAGAACGAGATTATTTTATTGCTAATATGAAAATAGGTGGAAATAATGGAGCAACATATGCACAGTTGGATGAAGGAGCGAAGTATTTTAGAAAGAAAATACAAGGATTAGAAGTTCAGTTGTCAGCAATAAAGAGTTTGAGAAATGATATTGATAAAAAACTATACAAAAAGCGACACAAAACAGATATACTCACTAAAGAAGTCCAAAAACGAAATGGCATTATTAGAATTACTGTCCTTAGTGATGATGATGCTACTTGTGATGTTGATTTAAGGTATTTGATCAGCAATGCTATTTGGAAACCTTATTATTCTATTCGTGCTGAAGGAGAAAATAAGCCCATAACATTAGAATATCAAGCTCAAGTGTATAATGATACTGGCAATGATTGGGATAATAAACGAATGACACTTGCCATTCTAGACCCATCAGAAGATGTGAGTAAACCTGCTTTGAATGCTTGGGTTCTAGATAATTCTGGCTACTATAAAAGTGAAGGAAAACTCAGTGGTGCCAAAGGAAAATATGGCAAAAACGTAGGCTCAGATGTATTGCAAATAGATGATTTGAGCACTCGTTTTGAACTCAAGGATAAGCACCTTATTCCTTCTGATGCTACGCCTCATCTCATCGATGTGACGAGTTATACTCGTGATGCTGATTTTTATACTTTGTCTATTCCTAAAGTCAAAGATGGTGCATTTTTAGTGGCTCGTATTCCTCAATGGGAAAGTTTAGGTTTATTGGATGGTCCTATGAATTTGTATTATAATGATGCTTATCAAGGTGTTTCGCAATTGAATACTCAGCAAGTCAGTGATACGTTGGATGTTTCATTAGGCAAGGAAAATTCATACACGATTACTCGTAGAAAAATGAGTAGTATGAGTAATGAAAAGCTGATTGGTTTTAATATCAAGGAAGTATTGACTTATGAAATCATTGTCAAAAATAATAAAAATCAAGCTGCTAAAATAGAAGTTCGTGATCAACTTCCGCTTTCTACAGATAAGAATGTGGAAGTAAAACCGCTCGTTATCAGTGGTGCAGAAGTCGATCAACTGAGTGGACAACTTACTTGGAAACTCAAGCTACAAGCCAATGAAAGCAAAAAGATAATTTTGAAATTTTCTGTCAAATATCCTAAGAGTAAACGTGGATTGTTGAAGCATAATAAAAGGAAAATTGCTACGCCTAGGTATTTTTAGATGCTGAGATTTTAAGATATTGAGATTACAACAGCCTTTTTTCTCTTAAGAGAAAAAAGGCTGTTGTTTATTTTATTCTCGACAAGACAAATCAGAAATCAGAAGTTTTGATTAAACAAGCTCAGAACTACTGTCTAGCGAAACTTCAAAAGTTTTAGAAACTTTCGAAGTTAGGGAGATTAGCCTATCGCATAACTCGTCACTCTACACTTCACTTTCAACAATTGAGTGACTTCTTCCACTGGCACATTATATGGTTGATAGATATTATTATCTGAAATGAGGCGAAGTTGTTGGAGTTCATTTCCAGATCGGATTTGTTGTACTCGTTTTGCTACCAATACATCTGTAACCACTACATATACATGATTATCATAAATGGGTGTATTCCTTTCCAATGGCTGACAAACCACCAAATCGCCTTGTGTAATCGTAGGCATCATACTATCTCCGTCTATCTCGAAAGCGAGGAGATCTTCTCCCGCTAGATTAGGTAAAGAAAATTTAGGCAAGTCTTGTAAATAAGTTGGATCCTGATGTCCTACTGCATAGCCTGCTCTTACTTTATCATTTACTAAGGTAATATTACTGCGACTGCCAAAATTCATCATAGATGTAGCTTGTGTATCTACATCTCCAGATGCCATTCCACCTATTAAAAATTTTTCGCTACTCAATCCAAACAAATAATTAGCGTTAATATTATAAATATCGAATAGTTTACTCAACTGTTCTATGGTAATATTACGTTTACCTTTTAGAATACTGTTGATGACATGGTTATAAGTTCCTAACTTAGACGCTAAATCAGATTTCCCTTTGATAGCTTTGCTATTTTCGAGAGATTCGTAAATCTCTCGAAAACGTTGATTGACAATATTTTCGGTAAAATCAGCCATAAAAAACAAAAAGTTTATATTAAATAATTTGTTTCCAAAACAAAATGTTTGTATATTTGTATAAGGAAGTAATTAAGCAACCTTACTGAAACAAAAACGTGTTTTT
>JBNMOV010000104.1:0-12689 GCA_051275765.1 Maribacter sp.
ATGGAAAGTTGTTGGATGAGCAGAATTATTTGGTTTGATTTCTTTCTAACATTAGATTTTATTAGATTAAACAGCTTCCTAATATTTTTACTAAATTTATTAGACTTTATCACGATAAAACATATCCTACGAAGTATCTAAAAATAATCATCGTGCTCCTTTATTTTGTTTATCTGATCCCTATCTCCGCACAAGATTATATTCCTACTGTAGTGGAAGGTAATACCATGAGAATATCCGTGCCGATTGCTGGAGGACCAGGACTGGCACAGTCTATTTTGATTGTTGGCAACGGGTAATATGTGACATTATCCAAATCAATGGGTTTACCTATCATCTTGTCAAAAAAATTGCATTAAGTGAAGGTTTTTTAGAAAATTATTGTCATGATGACATTTATCTTAGAGAAGATACTCTTTTACAAAGAATTTATTTTCTTGATGAAGAGGAAGAAGAATATTTACTCATAGATTATTTAATCGAAGCAGGGGAGACTATGACTTTTCGAGGTTCAAATGGTGATTTTACGATAACCATCGATACTGTCTTTTACGAAGAAAATTTAGGTAAATTAAGGAAAATAATCGCTTATTGGGGAACGGGTGCACCAGAACACCGATTTATTGAAGGGATAGGACATAGATATCTAGTAGAAAAAATTATTAGTCAGTAGGAATATATAGAAAAACTACTACTAGCTGGTGATGGTAGTGTATATCATGAAGATCCCTTAGGAGAAGATGTGAGTGTCTACTGTAAGGATAATAGAGTAATCAGTTAGGAACGCAGATCACTCTAATTCCAATAATATCTGCCCTTTTTCCACAGCAGCTCCCTTAATTACTTCTATACTTTTTACTACACCATCTCCAGTTGCCTTGATGATATTTTCCATTTTCATGGCTTCTAAAATAAGGAGTGGATCGCCCTTTTCAAAGGTTTGTCCAGCTTCTACTAGAATACTCAATACCAAACCAGGCATAGGAGCCTTGAGCTCATTCATCTTAGTAGAAGCAGCTATATTTAGTCCCATTTTCTTGACAAGCATATCATAGCTATCTGCTACTTTTATTTCATGCTCCGTACCATTGATGCTAATATGGAAAGATTTATTGGCGAAATCAGTTTTGAGAACAGTCGCCTTGTAGGAAACATTATCCTTGATAATATGAAAGCTATCCTTATTGATAGGGATGATATCCAGATCGTTTATCTGTTGAGTGTCCATTTCCCACTCAAAATTATCATCTACATTAACTGAGTATTTTTCCTTATCCATCATTTGCTATAACCTATTTTTGAAAGCATTCCAAACTCAAAAATGGAATAAATTAAATAGAATACCAAAAAATAAACCATATGATAATCATCTTTAGGTGCTATAATGGAAACATAGCTAATAACTATGGCTACACAAGCCACTAATTTCAATCCAATCAGTCCAATAACTACTTGAATATAATCAGTCTTATTCTCACTTAATGCTGCTCTTTTTGCCAAAAAAAAGGCAATATATACAAAAACTGAAAAGAATAAGAGATATATCCATGCGATAGGAGTATGAACTGTCAGTACAGGCACAAAATAACTACCTACTATTGCTAATATCGACAATAGTGAAATGATAGAAAATTGTTTGTAGAAAGTATAGTTATCCATGGTGTCTTTGATATAAGACCCAAAGGTAGGAAAACCCTTAATTTTTCATATCTTCCAGCTTCCTAATTATCATTTTCCACAACTTATCGTAAGGTACGACTTCCAATTCAGAGATTAATCCACGAAAGAAGAAAGGTTGTTCCTCTAATCTTTCATAATATTTGTCTACATTACTAATTCTATCTAGGTCGAATTCGTACTTTACTAGCTGTTGTAATAAGCGAATAAATTGAATAGCTCTGAAATGTTCCTCTTTTTTAAGTTGGCGATTGGCATAAGTCTTAAGACGATCCACACGTTCTGCCACAGCATTGAAACTGCGTTTTTCCAAGAAAAACAAAATCTGTGCAATAACCATCAAAACAGTAAATATCCGTTGATCCTTTGGATATAAAATAGGATCATTCAAGAAACGAGATAATCTGAATGTTCTCTTTTTCTGTGTTTTCAGAATAGGGTAGTACTCAGATTGGCTTTCTATGATGTAATTGATATAAACATCATAGATTTTCCATTTTTCCTTAACAGCGTTATCAATTTTTTTAAACTTGGAATGATTCGTCGCTTCTGAAAATATGGCGATTGCATTGATATAATTCTCTGTATGCAACGCTAATAACAGGTAATATTCCATGAAATTGAACCAAGTATCACTACCACTAGGGAATGATTTTAAGCACTTTTCAGCATTGGTTCTTCCATTAGTATAATCCTGTAAGTGGAGAAATGCAGACATCTTTTTAAGTTGGAATGTAGCTAGCATTTCATCTCGATAGAACTTTGGATTTTCCTCTATATATTGCTCTGCCTTGTTACATACCGTCAACATGGCATCATAATCATGCAGCATTTCATATCTGAATGCCCACACGAGATACATATTATATACAATGGTAGGAGAATCATAAGTTTCTGATAAACCTACTAATGCTTGGCAATAGGTATCAATCTTTTCTTGAAGATTGAAATTTTTGGACTGTGGCTTATAATAATTCATGACTACTCGCTGATACAATTCCTCAGAACGGATTTCTGCATCCAGTACATTTTGGAATTGCTTACTATACTGATCGTATTCCTCGTAGCTTTTTTCATCTCCTTCTTCAGAGCAGTATTTTCTTAGGATACGAGAGCAATTCACGATGACATCTGCAAATTTGAATTTTAATGCTGTAGTCAATATTTGCCTCGCCAAAGCAGAAGCAGTATGGCGAGCATTATTAGATAATAATATTTTTACTAATGTCCAATCCTTATTACAAGAATAATATGCTCTGTCGTAATTTGACGTGGAAGGTAGGTTGACATCAAGGAAGAAAAGTGTATTTAATAACCTTTTTCTAAATCGTGACTTTAACTGTCTGTATTTATCATCAGTAGGGCTGCAGCCATATAAAAACGAAGAGGCATCTCTATCGTTCTTGAATTTATTAGCCATTAAGGCTTCGTAGAATTCGTTGAATTTGGAATTTTTATGCTTCAAAGAATGATCATCGAATATTTCTATCTTCCTAACCTTTTTCTTTGTAACTATCCTTGATATCTCTATGAGATTTTTCATTTTGGTATTTTTATTCTATTTACGCGATAAAGCTAAGTATTTTATACTAGTTTTCAAAATAAACATGTCACAAATTACTGCTTAATAACGCCTGCTTTTATGTACAATTAGTTCTATTTTTTGTTGTGACATACTAATTTTTTTTACGATTTTTTATTTATTTATACTATAATATGTTGATTATAAATGAATTAGTACTTGTATTTTTGTTTAATATAATTACTAATAACTTGTCTTTCTGTAAGTTAAAAACAATTGTAAATGATTTTTATATGTAAATAAAAATTATTTTAACTAATGATAATAGTGACGTACTTTGTTGTTATTTTTTACAAATTTATTTTTATTAGAATATAGTGTCCTAGTAAATTATTTATTACAAGACTCTTTTTTGAAACAGTAGTAATATTTAAAAAATAAATAATTGTTGGATATATAAGTTGGAAAATATAAGTGAGTATAAAATAAATATAGGCTATCCCTTTTTCAGGAACAGCCCATGTTTATTTATTAGAAATACTCAAAGTCATTCTATCATGATGGATTCTAAACTTACTATACCTTCGTTTTTGCTTCATTCCAAAGTACATCCATTTCCTCTAAAGTCATGTCAGATAAATCCTTATTAGCATACTTTTCTATGTACTCAAATCGTGACTTAAATTTCTTATTAATTTTCTCAAGTGCAGTCTCAGGATCGACATCTATAAATCGAGAATAATTAACTAATGAAAAGAGCACATCCCCGAATTCTTCCTCTCTTCTCTCCATAGACATTCCCTTCTCTATTGTTTCTTGAAATTCTTCCATCTCTTCTCTTACCTTCTCCCATACCTGTTTTCTATTTTCCCACTCAAAACCCACTTGTGCAGTTTTTTCCTGCATCCTGTAAGCTTTTACCATAGCAGGAAGTGAGGTAGGAACGCCTTGGAGTACAGATTTTTTTCCAGATTTTAATTTTATCTTTTCCCAATTCCGTTTTACTTCCTCTTCATCTGCCACGATTACATCTCCATAAATGTGAGGATGTCGCTCTATCAATTTATCACAAACATCATGCATGGCATCACTAATATTGAAGGCATTTTTTTCATCAGCTATCTTGGCATAAAATACCATATGAAGCATAATATCTCCAATTTCTTCTTTGATACCCTCCAGATCATTCTCCAATATGGCATCTGCTAATTCATAAGTTTCTTCTATGGTCAACATACGAAGACTCTGTAGCGTCTGCTTCTGATCCCAGGGACATTTTTCCCTAAGTTCATCCATGATCTCCATTAGTCTAGCAAATGCTTCTGCTGCTGCTTGATATTTCTTCGGAATATTCATCGCTCTGATATTTTTCACGAAAATACACTAAAGTTAGATAGTGCGGTATTCGAATTTAACTTTAGACAAGTTAAAATTAATAGATGTTCAATTTTGAGGATTTTTTTTGTTATTCAAGTTAAAAAACGTAGATATAGTCGTAGCTATGATGAGGGTTTTTAAGGAAGTAGAACGGAAAAGGATAAAGTCAAAATGGATAATTTATTATTTTAATTTGCCTTAATGAAGTTGCTGTATTTTATATATCAGAAATAATTTGTCTTAAATGAAGCAGTTTATCAATGACTTGGATTAAAGACTACGTATATTTGTAAAAAATATCATCATGGAATTTTTATATATACTACTTATTATCTTCATTGTATTTGGAATGTCTTTTTTGCTTATTAATATCCGCCATATTATAACGGGGAATGAGTTTAGAGGGAGTTGTGCTAGCAATAATCCTATGATAAAGAACCAAATGGGAGAGTGCTCCGTTTGTGGTAAACGTCCAGAAGAAGATTGTCAAATGCCAGATCCTGCTCAGTAATTTTTAGTGCATTTTATTAGTTCTTTAGCTTATACTAGAGCAATAAAACATCTTCTTTTATTGAAAACTTCTTTTTCTAATCTAAATTTTAGCTTTTTAACATTTTTGGAAAGATCATTGCTTACTAAATATTTGCCGATTGTAATATCTATTTATCTTTATTGTTGAGCGATAACGTAAGAGCTAAAAAGTGAGAAAAACTAATGCTATATCATTGCTGGG
Source organism: Maribacter sp. (assembly GCA_051275765.1). GTDB lineage: Bacteria > Bacteroidota > Bacteroidia > Chitinophagales > Saprospiraceae > JAHDCE01. The sequence continues at coordinate 5,310 of JBNMOV010000104.1, forward strand.
CTTATTTGTCCTAGCATCTATGTTGATGTCTTTGGATACAGTGGATTATTTCATACCTAAACATGTGAGTAGGAAGCTAAAAAGGGATGCAGCACGTATTGCTATTCGTATGGAAGCAAGAGGGGAGGATCTTTCTTTGCAAAAAGTAGAAATTTCTTCTACAAAAGCTAATGCTATATATGGCTTACTGACAAATATATATGAGATGGGCAATATAAAATCTGTCCGGGTTTTTGATTGCAATATAAGAGCAGCTACTAATATCGCCATTGATAAATTTTGGATCATCTATGATAAGGATGCTTCATGGGCTAAGTCTTTGAATAATGGAGTATATGAGGCAGATGGTAAAGTAGGCGAACTTTTTGAGGATTACGATCTATTTATCACAGAAAAGAAAAATTGGAACGAAAGGGAGAATATCATTACTATAGAATCTGCCAAGTTATACAATATGATGGCATTGGCAGAGAAGTTTAAGGAGAAGGCAGGAATAGTAGATGTGATTACCCAAAACTCAGAAATGAAACCAGATTCAGATATAGAGGTGTCTTTTACAGAAGGATATTGGAATGTCTCATTCGTTAAGAAATGGTCTAGCCTAAAAAATGCGAAATCACATACTTGGTTATTTAGAATTAAGAAATCAACTCAAAAAGTGGAATTCGTAGAGGAATTCGGAAATGATGTTCCTGATTGGATGAGTTGCCAACTTCTGGCAGGCACAAATTAATTATTATCCTACTAAAGATATTCGTAGTTACAAATCCACATCTGCTTTCTTTTATCCAACTACTAAAGCACAATTGAATAATTATGTTTGGTATTAGATATGTTACTCATTTTGTTGAGGAAGAGGCACAAAACGCAGGTGATGCTTTAGCATCGGCGAGTATTTGTAATGAAGTAATTAGCTAAATGAGTCCATTTTATATACAAAACTATTATTTAATTGCGTATTAGGCCCTCTTTACTTCATCTCGGTTACTATTTCCCTATTTTTTTGCTTGATTTTATACTTACAATGGTTATTTTTTTAATATTTTACTCATATTATATGTTAGTTAATCTAGTTCAATGACTAATAATGTATTTGATTTATAGCGTTTTATAGTTTGATATAATACATATGTTTAATGATAGGGTGTCACGAGAATAAACGTAGCTGTATTGTAAAAAGTATATTTATCCCGCTTCTTTGATTTATAAGATATAAACGAAAATATATCAAAACAGAATGCTAAGACAAGCTAATGCACCACCCAAAACTAAACATATTATCTAAAATAACTTTTGTAGCTTTTTTGTGGCTAGCATCTTCTGCGTTTACAATGAAAGAAGATAACATGAAAAATACTGCAACAGCAAGATATATGGCTAGTGTGGAATTAGATGATTCTGGTTTTTCTCCACATCAGAAAAAGATGTACGAAAAAGATGCGGTAAGATTAGCATTAAGAAATATAGTAAAGGGAGGAAATTATAAAAGTTTGGGTCCAGATGTGCCTGAAGAGGTCAGAGATGAACTATATAATGCATTGGTAGCAGTACATAAATCTCCTTTTGGGGGATCTATAGAAGTAACTAAAAAGCATAGATTGCATACCTATCCTAATCCAGCAGTGGATAAGTTTCAGGTAAATTATAAGAATACATCGAAATGGGCTACGCCATTGAGATTAGGGGATAATATAACAAGTAGCAAAATTATTAATGAACTCTCTAATAAATATGATTTGACCATAGATTCTCATCAAACCTGGGATGATAAAAGCAACATATTTATTGTAAAAGCAAAAACAGCCATTAATTTGGCTCCAATAGCAGAGAAGTTCTTAAAAGAAGTAGGAGTAGAATCTGTAAATATGCTTATCCCTAGTTCAGATGGTAATGACATAGAGGCAATAAAGACCATAAAAGGTTGGAGATTGGATTATAAAGTTAAATTCGATTCTTGCTTTACAGGTTGCAAAAAAAGCCACATCTGGAGTTTCGAGATAGCTAATATTAAGAACGGTTCTGCTAATGTGAATTTTATAGGGGAATCAGGGGATAAACTTCCCGACTGGATGAAATAAGAAAAATAAGGTCATGAAATAATGGCTGAAGATATATATATTGATCCTAATTGATAGGTTAAGTATAAGGATGAGTGTTTGTTCATAGTTTTTGTTTTTTGTTTTTGTCCCCACTAAAGCTTTTTAGTGGGGTTTTTTATTTTGCGGTGGAACAATAAAGGACTTACCTTTGTTAGCAAGAAAATACTTATACCAATTTGAATCATAACTGTCGCATTGGATTTGGTATTAGACAAACGCTTATAATATGAATTTCCAAAATGATAAGGTGGCAAATTTAAGGAAGGATTATAAATCTGACTCCTTATCTATGAATGAGATCAATGAAAATCCTATTCTGCAATTTCAGAAATGGTTCGACGATGCAATCAAGGCTGCTACATTAGAACCTAATGTCATGACCCTCGCCACAGCTTCCAAAGATGGCATACCTTCTGCTAGAATTGTATTGCTAAAAGGTTTCGACGAAAATGGTTTTGTATTCTATACCAATTATCAAAGCGAAAAAGCTCGTCAAATGGCAGAAAATCCAAAGGCAGCACTCGTTTTTTGTTGGCTAGAGTTAGAACGCCAAGTAAGAATAGAAGGAAAAATAGAACTCCTCAGCACTACACAATCCGACCAATATTACAACAGCAGACCTAAAGGTAGCCGCATAGGAGCATGGGTTTCTCCACAAAGTACGGTTATCGATTCCCGCCAATATTTAGAAGATAGGATAGCGAATATCAGTTCGATTTTTGAAGGGAAAGAAGACATTCCACGTCCACCTTTTTGGGGAGGCTATAGAGTAGTTCCTAATAAGATAGAATTTTGGCAAGGCAGATCCAGTAGACTCCACGATAGGATAGTTTATCATCATCAAGATGGAAAATGGCAGCTACATCGAGTAGCACCTTAGTTTAGGGACGAGAAACAAATAAACGCTACATTCTAACTTGCCTTTTTGTTTGCTAACTTCGTTGAAAATACTCGCCATAGCTACGGCGATGTCTACGTTTTTCGCCTTATTAGCAAGCAAGAATCCTGCGTTATAAGTTGTAGCGTTTATTTATTTCTCATCCCTTATAGACCACCGTCCACAGATTTTAGTATTAAAAATAGATTCGTACACCTATTATCCTCAAACTTATGTCCTAATAAGCGGGATAAATAAGCTAGTATGCCTATCTCAATATCTCGAAATCTCAATATCTCAAATCTAATTAGAATATCTGCTTATTTTTTCTCAATTTCGCAGCTGGAAAAACATCATATCATGAAAGCATCATTACCTAAAGGAGTTAGGGATTTTACTCCAGAGGAAGTCGACAAAAGAAATTTTATTTTTGATACCATTAAATCCGTATTCATCAAATATGGATATAGACCTATAGAAACACCTGTAATGGAAAATCTTTCCACATTGACAGGCAAATATGGCGAAGAAGGTGATCGCCTGTTATTCAAGGTTTTGAACAATGGAGATTTTCTCAGCAAAGCCAATCCAAGCGATTTAGAAGCTAAGAATTCTAATGCTGTTTTACCTTCTATTTCTAAGAGAGGACTACGTTTTGATCTCACCGTTCCTTTTGCTCGTTTTGTGGTACAGCACCAAAATGATATCGCTTTTCCTTTCAAACGTTACCAAATTCAACCAGTTTGGAGAGGTGATCGTCCACAGAAAGGTCGTTATCAAGAATTTTATCAATGTGATGTGGATGTGGTAGGATCTAATTCATTGATGTATGAAGCAGAATTGGTACAGATATATGATGAAGTTTTTGCGAAGTTAGGCGTGAGAACAGAAATTCGAGTGAGTAATCGAAAAGTATTAGCGGGAATGGCAGAAGTCGCGGGTATTGCTGACCAATTCATGGATATGACCATTGCGATAGATAAATTGGATAAAGTAGGGGATGAAGGCGTCATGAATGAAATGAGGAAAAAAGATATTCCTGAAACCGCCATCGCTACAGTTTTGGATATTCTTAAAGTTACTACGCTAGATGAACTCGCCAAAAGATTCCAAGGTTCTGAAATAGGATTAAGAGGAATAGCGGAACTTCAAGAAATGTACAGTTATCTAGATTTACAATCTACGACTAATGATGTCAAATTTGATATTACACTCGCTCGTGGCTTGAATTATTATACTGGTTGTATCTTTGAAGTGGTGGCGAAAGATGCTGTAATGGGCAGCATAGGTGGTGGTGGAAGATATGATGATCTGACAAGTGTTTTTGGTTTGAAGGATGTATCTGGAGTAGGCGTATCATTTGGTGCGGAGCGTATCTATGATGTCATGACAGAATTGAATTTATTTCCAAAAGAAAATAATGCAGGATTAAAGGTATTGCTACTCACGTTCGATAATGAAGGGCACAAATATGCCTTTGCTTGTCTGAACAAGCTTCGTGCAGCAGGCATCAATTCAGATTTATATCCTACACCGAGTAAGATGAAAAAGCAGATGAAATATGCTAATGTCATCAAGGTGCCTTATATCATTGTGATAGGAGGAAATGAAATAGAATCTGGAAATCTAGGTTTGAAAAATATGGAGACTGGACAGCAGGATAACCTGACATTGGATGGGATTGTTGAGCGTTTGGGCTAGTAGGCGTAGAATCTTTTTTTATACACGTTGGAGGCTTTAAAAAGTGTCCAACGTGTGTAAAAAAAATACTAAAATTGTGAATTTTCAAGAGCTTTCAAAAATGTCTCTTCTTTGAATAAAATCTAATATCTTATTTGTTTCTCCAAAATAAGTACTAAGTCAAATTAAATTATAGTTTATTTTTAGGTATCATCGCAGAAATAATATCAAAAAAGTAATTATTTACTTGATAGATAATAGTATCATGATGAAGTATTCTATTATACTTTGATATATATTACTATCATCCATTAAAATTGGAGTTATTGAAGTGTTTTTTGTTTTAAAAATTAGGATCGTCTAGAATATCGTCATCATATATTTGTCCTTTTTCCTCTTCAGGATATAATTTACGTTTTAGTTTTTTCAGAAAATAAGTAGAAATAAAAAATATGATAACGTTAGAAATAATAAGGCTAACGGAATCATTCAAATCATTGAAAATATATTGAATAACGCCTTCGAAGTATAGACCTAATAATATATAGGTAAAAAACCAAGCGATAAGAGGAAATAAAAAAATAACCCATCCTAATTGAGGATATTTTTCAGGTACTAAAGCATCAGATATATCAAGGAAGTAAGCATATGTTTGATAGAAAAGTAGCATTACCATAATAAAAGCAGGAGCGTATTCTATGATATATTCTAACATTATTTTTTAAAATTACTCACTAATTAAAAACGTGGGGTTTTTAACCCCACGTCCCTAAAATAAAAATTACATTTTTTCCAATCGTCCAATCAACTCCTCCAATTGCCTAATTTTCTCCTCTGCATCTGCTTTCTTCTTATTCTCATTATTCACGACAGCATCAGGAGCATTATTGACAAATCGTTCATTGCCTAGCTTTTTCATCACTGTATTGAGGAAGCCTTTTTGGTAATCTAAATCCTTAGTAGCTTTTTCCAATTCAGCAGCTACATCAATTTCCTTTTCTATAATAACATAAAAAGTATCTGTTCCAGAAATAAAAGCAACACCATTATCTGGCGTATCATTCGTCAATTCGATATCAGATAAAACAGCCATTTTACAGATCGTTTCCTTGATACCTTTTTTGGATAATAATACCTGAACTGTTTTAGAGTCCTGTGCATAAACCATTAATGCTTCGTGCTTTTTAAGACCATTCTTAGTTCTTAATTCACGAATATTAGAAACGATATCTTTTAGGCTATCAAAAGATTGAATTAATTCAGCGTCATATTTCCCCACTTTAGGATATACACTAATTACACAATCCTCTCCTTCTTTTCTCTCCTTCAATAAATGCCATATTTCTTCCGTAACGAAAGGCATATATGGATGAAGAACGGTCATTAATTGCTCAAAGAAATCAATCGTTCTTTCATAAGTTGTCCTATCTATTCCTTTTTGATAAGGTGGCTTAATCATCTCTAAATACGAAGAGCAGAAATCTGTCCAAACGAAATTATACAAGTTATTAATTCCTTCGCTCAAGCGATATAAAGAATAACTCTTTTCCAGTTTTTCTAATTCTGCATCCAATAGATTCTGAAACCAATCACCAGCTAACTGGTTGGTCAATGCTGCTTCCTTAGACGTGGCTTCATCCTGTACGTCCCAACCTTTGATCAAACGCATAGCGTTCCAAATCTTAGTACAGAAACTTAGCCCTTGGTTACACTTTTCACTTTCGTCTAATACTTCCAATTTGATTTTCCCATCCTTCGCTTTACGCTTGAAACTAGGATCTTTCATTTTGGCTTCAACACTCGGATCTTTAGGTGGAGCATCGAAAATAATATCATTTCCAGCAGCAGCAGATGAAAGCATACCATATCGTACACCATCCGCTCCATATTTATCAATTAAAGCCAGTGCATTAGGCGAATTTCCTAATGACTTACTCATCTTCATACCGAATTTATCTCTTACCATTCCCGTAAAATAAACGGATTTGAAAGGATGCTTTTCTGCTTCTTTTCCTAGTAAATCACCAGACCATTCATAGCCTGCCATGATCATTCTAGCTACCCAGAAAAACATGATATCCCAACCCGTCACCAATACATTGGTAGGGTAGTAGTACTTCAGTTCATCTTGATTTTCGAAACCATCAAAAACAGAAATAGGCCAAAGCCATGAAGAAAACCAAGTATCCAATGCATCTTCATCCTGCGTCAGATCAGCAGCAGTCAATGCAGTATTACCAGTTTTGACTTTAGCTTGTTCTAATGCTTCTTCTACCGTTTCTGCAACGAATAATTCTTCTCCAAAATACCAACAAGGAATACGATGTCCCCACCATAATTGACGACTAATACACCAATCACGAACATTATCTTCTTGCAACCATGAATTATACATATTGAAGAAATGATTAGGATAGAAATCCACATCACCATCTTTTACAGCATCCAAGGCTACCTTAGCGAAACCATCCATTTTAACCCACCATTGGAGCATCAATCGAGGTTCAACGATCGCTTTGGAACGTTCAGAACGGCCTACTTTATTGACATAATCCTCTATTTCTACAAGGTTACCTCGTTTTTCTAACTCCTTAGCAATCAGTTTTCTAGCAGCGAATCTATCTTCTCCAATAAAGAATTGTGCAGCTTCACTCATCGTTCCATCTGCATTGATGGTATCGATGGTTTCTAGATTATGGCGTTTTCCAATTTCGTAATCATTGG
>JBNMOV010000105.1:0-12632 GCA_051275765.1 Maribacter sp.
AAAGTGGGGAATTCCTCCAGTTTTACTAAAGCAGAAGGAATCATATAATCAGGCAATTTATCCTTCAATATGCTTTTAATATCCTGTTTTTCTCCTTGAGTATTGTATTTAATATAAGCAATCAAACGAGAAAGATTACCTTCTGTTTTTATCACCAATTCTGCCATTTGAATGGTATTGATTGTCAATAATACCTTTTTGATTTCATCTGGTTCTATACGATGTCCTCTTATTTTTACTTGTCGATCTACTCGGCCTAGAAAATCAATTAAACCATCTTTTCTATAACGAACTAAATCGCCTGTTCTATATATTTTTCCTGCATCTCCTTTGAATGGATGAGCAAGAAATCTTTCATCAGTCAATTCTGGACGCTGCCAATATCCTCTTGTGATACCATTGCCAGCGATATATAATTCTCCTGCGATTCCAACAGGTACAGGCTCCAAGTTTTTATCCAAAATATAATGCTGCACATTAGGAATAGGTCGTCCAATAGGAACTAGACCTAGAGCATCTTTTGGCAATATTTTATGAGCCGTACACCAAACTGTTCCTTCAGTTGGACCATACTCATTAATGAGTTCTGCTTGGGGTACTTTTTGATAATGATCTCGAATGACATTAGGCAAACATGCCTCTCCTGCCACCATCACAGTATTGAGTGATTTGAGCTGATTTATAGGTGCAAGTTCTAATAACAAGGCATACAAAGAAGGCAATAAAAGAGTGTGTGAAATCTGGTTTTTATGAATAACTTTGGATAATGCTTGTATATCTTGTTCTATCCTATTTTTTGGTAATACTAATGTTCCACCACTGCATAATGTCCAAAAAATGCCTACAATAGAACTATCGAACGAAAAGGAAGACAGCAGTAAAAAAGCTTTAGGTTGCTGCCTAAAATACTCAAAACGAGCAGTAGTAGAATGGATTAAATTATCATGACTAATAGGAACGCCTTTAGGTTTTCCTGTACTTCCAGAAGTGTAAATAAAATAGGCCAAATCCTGTCCATCTACAGAAGGAAGAGTGCTAGATTGATTCGTAAAATAATCAATACTTTCTATATCAATAACAGTAATATCATCAGATGATATCTGTTTTTCTAATGCTGTCATTGTCAAGACAATGGAAACGTCAGCATCATCGATCATATACTCAATACGTTCCTTTGGATAAGCTGGATCTAATGGCAAATAAGCGGCACCAGCTTTGAGAATACCCAATATTCCCACCATCATTTCCAAACTTCTAGGCGTATATAATCCTATTGCAGTATTCGCTTGAACGCCTTTTTCTAATAAAAGAGCAGCTACATAATTAGCTCGTTGTTCTAGTTCTTGATAAGTGATTTCTTTGCCTTCACATCTCACTGCTATTTGCTGTGAATGAGTTTTTGTTACTTCTTGTATCAGGCTATGAATATTGGAATAAGATGGTAAATCTGTTTGTGTATCATTCCATTCTACTAATATTTGTTGTCGCTCATTTGGAGTGAGTAAAGCTACTTTAGAAACTGCTTGTTCTGGTCGCTTACTCACAGATGTTAGAATCACTTCAAGGTGATTCAGCATTCTTTCAATGGTATCTACTTCAAACAAATCCAATGAAAATTCCAAAGCAAGTTCCAGATATTCTAGTTGATTATTAGCAAAAAGAGTGAGATCGAATTTAGAAACACCTAAATCAATAGGCATATCTTCTATTTCAATATCCATCCCTTTTGAAGTGGAATTACTAGCATTATTATAAACAAACATTGCTTGAAACAAGGGATTGCTACTTGATTGTCGAGTAGGTTGTAATTCCTGTACCAATCTATCAAAAGGAATATTTTTATTCTCCAAGGCATGCATAGTTGTTACCTTGATTTCTTGTATATATGTGGTGAAGGTCTTTTCGTCAGATAACTTGCTTCTGATGACTAATGTTTCATTGAAAAACCCCACTAATTTTTCCAATTCTACTTTATCTCTATTTCCAAAAGGGCTACCAATCAATATATCTTCTTGCTGAGTATAGCGATATAACAACAGTTTGAACGCTGCTAGAATCACTACATATAAAGTCGTATCATTTGCTTTAGCAAGTTGATTGATTTTTGAAGAGATATCTACTGATAATTTCTTACTAATGGTTTCTCCTTTAAAAGAAGATGTTCTAGGACGTTGATGATCTGTAGGTAAGGATAATAATGGCAATTCTCTTTCCAATTGCTTTAGCCAATAATTCAGTTGTTTTTCGTTAGTCTTTTGAGCATTTTTCCAATAAGCATAATCTGCATATTGAACTGATAAAGGCTCGATAATTACTTCTTCTCCTTTTGATAATTTTTGATAATAAGAAAAGACTTCCTCATTCATCAATAAAAGCGAAGCTCTATCTCCAATGATATGATGAATAGATAAAACCATCCAATTTTCAGTAGCAGAAAATGGAATAATGCTGATTCTAAGTAGTAAATCATTGCTTAGATCGAAGGTTGCAGATACTTCTTTTTTAGCAAGTTGATGAGCTTTTTCTGTATCGCCTTTTATATCTTCAGCATCTAAAATTTGAATACTGAAAGTAGGGGAGGGATTGGAAATAAGTTTTACACCATCTGTCGTTTCCTTAAAATTAGAACGCAGTATTTCATGCCTATCTATTAGATATTGAAAGCTCTGAGTGAGGATGTCAATATCCAGTTCTCCCTTGATTTTATAGAGATGTCCATATTGATAAAATGGGCTATCCGGATATAATTGTTGCAATAACCAAAGCCTGTATTGCCCACTTGAAGGCGATACAACGGCATCTTCTGGTCTGGCTATAATTAGATTTTGGTTAGCACTTTTATTCTTGAGACTTTTCCATTTTGCCAAGACAGAAGCCTTGCTATCTTTTTTTTCAGGAAGCATAGGCGTTTACTTAATTAGATGTCGAGATATTAAGATATAGAGATACTGAGATAAAATTTTGTTTCTTGAAATTTTATACCAATATCATTGTGAATTACTTTTTAAACAACTCCTTACCTAAAAAATCCCTCCTAGTCTCCTCGAAAAAGAGATTAGGAGGGGTCTAATATTAAAACAAGGAAACTAAATTACCCTCCAAAAATCCCATTATAGAAATTCCAGAAATACGTACCTAATGTCAAATCTACACCAAATGCTCTTTCTATAAACCAATAGAAAGAAATGAAAATGAGCACAATAGAGCCATATGTAATAATACTGGAATAGATTTTTTGCTTACGCAATAAGAATAGGAATGGGAATATCATACAGATAATCAAAACCTGTCCTAATTCTACTCCTACATTGAAACCTAAAAGAGACAATACCATATAATCTCCACTTAATCCTTTTTCGCCTAATACACTGGCAAATCCAAATCCGTGAAATAATCCAAATCCAAAGGCAATCATCCATTCCTTAGCCTTGAAAACAGGCACGATATTATGAAATGCTGCCAATGCAATGGATAAGGCAATAATAGCTTCTACTAACCATGAAGGAGGCGTAAATAAACCTAATGATGCCACTGCCAAAGTAATGGAATGGGCTATGGTAAAGAAGGTGATAATCTTGAGAATATAGAAGAATGACTTCTTAAAACTCTCTTTTGGAGCCCATGATGAACCTAGTTTAGGCTTATAAAATCCTGCCTCATCTTTTTTTCTTCTCAATACTACAGCTGGCAGGATCAATGCAAAAATGAAGAGAATATGATCCAACCCTATCCAAATATGCCATACCCCTAATTTAACCAATGCATAAAATCCCTTCCAGATAGAAGCATCTTTGAGAGAGAGCGTTTGTTTGGTATCATTGACACCATATATATTAGAAAACAATGCTTCATTATCTACGATTCCTGCTTTCCAATTATACTCTATAATGAGCATTCCCTTATGCTTTTTATCCTTATCGAAGAGAACTTCATAATCTATCTGCATTTCATCTGGAATAACAGTCACACCCTCTAAATCAAAATTGATTCTGGCAAAACCTTCCATTTCGTCTAAGTCAAGGACAGTTGTTTCTGTGAATTTAACAGTATACGTCTCACTTCCTGCCCTAAAAGCAGAACGACTAATTAAATATTCTTTCACTCTTGGTAAATGAGGAGTAAGATTTTCTATCGTCATTTTACCTTCCAAACCAAGCCCTAAAGCTTTATTCATATCCTTTGCTGTCATCTCAAATCGACCTCCTATCGCTTCCTTATATATTCTAAGATATAGATAACTCTGATCAGGAGAATGAGCTTGTGTACTAGGAATGAAAAAAATTAGACACAAAAAAAGTGTGATAATTCCCTTTAGTTTTGAATTTGAATTCATGTGTAACGAATATTTTTATGAAAGTTTAACCATGGTTTTAAATATAGGACTACTATCGATCAATGAATCATAAGTACCTTTATCTATTATTTTTCCTTCCTTAAGGAAATAGATACAGTCAGCATGACGAATAGTTGATAATCTGTGTGCGATGATGATAGTTGTAATATTTTTGGGTAGCAATTTCAAGGAACTAATAATCCCCTTTTCTGTAATACTATCCAAAGCACTTGTCGCCTCATCTAATATTAAAACAGAAGGATTAATATATAATGCCCTTGCTAAACCTAATCTTTGGCGTTGTCCACCGCTCAAACGTACACCTTTTTCACCAATTTTGGTATCGAATCCTTCTGGTAATTCATTGATAATAAAATCGTGAATATCAGCCATTTTTGTAGCAGATTTTAATCGTTCCATATCGACATCTTTCTTGGTATCAATACTGATATTTCTAATTACAGAATCATCAAATAAGAATACTTCTTGCGGAACATAGGCAATATTTTCTCGCCATGATCGCACATTGTCAGCATTCAATGGAACATTATCTACATCTACACTTCCAGAGGTAGGATTAATCAAGCCTACCAATAAGTCAATCAAAGTCGTTTTTCCAGAACCTGTCGAACCTATAAATGCTATGGTTTCTCCTTTATTTATGTTTAAATCCATATCTTCTAAGATGAGATTATTTGTATTCTCATACTTAAAACTAGTATTATTGAATGTGATGGATTTATGGAAAGGAAGTGGAGTGATCTCTGCTGGTTCATTTGAATGACCCTCTTTTAAACTGATGACTAAATCATCATGAAGTCTTTCCAATACTGGATAATTATGGCGAATTTTAGCAGCAGCAGCAAATGCTCGCTGTAAGGCAGGAAGCAAACGATAACCTGCCACAGCATACAAACTCAATCGGGGCAGGGCAGTCTGTATGTCACCAAAACGGATATACAAATAAATGGTTATTGCCAAAATACTACCAAATGCAAGGAATTCTAAAATGAATTTTGGAGCAGATAATAATATATTATACTTAGGTTGTACATTACAAAATTCATAGGATGCATCATGGTATCTTTGATAAAAAAACCGATCCTTATTATAAACCATTACTGTTTTTATACCATCTAAAAGTTCTTGTATACTCTTGTATCTCAGCATATTCATCTCTATCCTATAATGTCCTATCCGTTTGAGGAAATTCTTTTGGGAAAGATAAATAATAAGATACGCACCTCCCAAACTACCAAACATAATCAAGGCAATTTTAGGAGCTATCCAGAATATCAATGAAAAGATGATCATAGATACAATCGTCCTAGAAACCAACTCAATAACAGGAATTAGCAAACCTCCAGTAAGGCTATTGACTTCTGATATAATGTAAGTCCTCAATTCAGAAGTATTGGTATTCAAAAAGTAACTATAAGGTTTATTAATATAGGTAGCCAATAATCGAGTACTAAGATGGTGTGCTGCATTCCAAGAATAACTGTATTGCAGCCACATCGTACATATTGAAAATATATTAGTCAAACCTATCAAGGCTATGATTCCAACTCCAAAATAGATCAGCATCTGCCGCTGACTCTCGAACTCGAAGAAATGGTAGGTTTTCATCAACCAAACATTTTCTTCTATTGCATTAGGTTGGGCTATCAATTCCATAAATGGAAGGATAGAAGCAACACCAATAACTTCAAAAAAAACAGTTACTAAAATAGCAATAAAAAGCCATCCGAACCTTAGTTTCTCCTTTCTAGTAAATATATCGAGTATCTTTCTGATGATATTGTTGTGATTATGATTTTAGAGAATAGGCAATTAATAAAGTACGCAAATAGTGAGGTTATTATTTTCCTGTTCCCTTAATATCTTGTAAAAAGGATTGTATTTTAAAAACATCTTTTGCTACAAGACATCTAATATAGAATATTTATCATTTTTTACAAACAAAAATAATAAGACGAATTTAGTTTTAGATAATGTCAAAAAACAATTCAATCAGCCTTTAAGGTAAATAACATATAAACTACTTATTAAACTAATCCTTATTTATGTATACTACTTATTATCATGGATTGAATTTATAAAAAAAACAAACTATTTAGTTTATTTTGTGAATTGAGAAACATTTTTCTTAAAAAAAGAGTTCAATTATCTAAATACAGTTATAAAATTAGATATCTATATCTTTATATTATAGAAAATAAAATGAGTATCAAAGGTATTCAATTTAAGTACACTATAAGTAATGGTACAAAATAATGATGTAGGGTTTCCGTATTAAATAAGGTCAAAAAATAGAGATGCACTTTAGCATAATGATTACTTTTATAGTACCTATCTACCAATAAAAAAAGAAGTACAACACGAAAAGATAAGGCATCATTAATTATTTTAAACCATTAACTGTGCTCGATTAGTTCATAAATATTAGCCAAAACTCATGATGAGAAAATTTTGTATTTCTATAACTTCATTATTAATACCATTTTATATTATAGCTAGTGATGTTCAAGGAACAATCATTGATAGTGAAAAGAATCCAGTAGATGGTGCATATATTCTTTTATTACAGTCAGGATACCACACACACACTGATGAATTTGGGAAATTCATCATCCAGAATGCAGAAGAAGGAGATACCCTACAAGTCATGTATTTGGGATATAAAACTAAGCAAGTACCTGTCAGTAGCATAAAAGATAAAAGCCAAGTAGTTATAGAACTAAAAGATGCTACTTTCGAACTAGGGGAAGTCGTCATAGGTCAGAGTGCGAAAAAGTCAAACATCATTTCATCCATCGACCTAGAATTTTCTCCTGTTAATTCTTCCCAAGATGTATTGAAAAAAGTACCTGGACTCTTTATAGGACAACATGCTGGAGGAGGAAAGGCAGAACAGATTTTTCTCAGAGGATTCGATATTGATCATGGTACAGATGTACATATTACAGTAGATGGTCTACCTGTCAATATGGTTTCTCATGCACACGGACAGGGTTATGCGGATATGCATTTTCTTATTCCAGAGACCATCGACCAATTAGACTATGGAAAAGGTCCTTATTATGCTGACAAAGGAAATTTTGCCACAGCTGGTTATGTTCAATTCAATACAAAAGATCAACTGGAAAAATCATTAGTTTCTTTAGAAGTGGGGCGTTTTGGTTCTTTGAGAACACTGGGAATGTTTAATGTACTGAATAAGGAAAAACATGATATTTATGTAGCATCTGAATATATTACTTTTAATGGACCATTTGAGTCCTCACAGAATTTCAGAAGAGCGAACTTCATGGGAAAATATACAGGTAAGCTATCTGATAATAAATATTTTTCCATCATGGCATCACACTTCACTAGTAAATGGGACGCATCTGGTCAGATTCCAGAAAGAGCTATTGACCAAGGCTTGATCACCAGATTTGGTGCAATAGATGATACAGAAGGAGGAAAAACGAGTAGGACTAATATAGGTGTTAATTTTGATCACCTTTTCAGTAGTCATACCTTTATTAAAAATAAATTATTCTATTCCTTATATGATTTTGACTTATACTCCAATTTCACCTTCTTTCTCAATGATCCTGTCAATGGCGATCAAATCAGACAAAAAGAAAAAAGACAGATTTATGGTTTTGAGAGTGTATTGAATCATTCATTATTATGGAAGGATACAGATATATTATTTCAATTAGGAGCAGGGTTGAGAAATGATAAAATCAAAGGAAACGAACTATCCAGAACATTGAATAGAGATATTACATTAAGTTCTATTCAACTAGGAGATGTGGACGAAACTAATCTTTACTCCTTTATCAATATGCAATGGGATATAGGAGATTTTTTGATTGAGCCATCTCTAAGATTTGATTATTTCCAATTCAATTACCTTGATGAGTTGGATCCTTTATATAATCCAGAGTCAAAAGATAAATTTATTTTTAGTCCTAAAATCAATACGATTTATAATGTCAATAATACTGTACAATTATTCCTAAAAGGAGGGATAGGTTTCCACTCCAATGACTCAAGAACAATACTAGAAGATGATAATATTCCTGTTTTGCCAGCAGCATATGGAGCAGATCTAGGGACGATACTGAAACCCACCAAGAGGATGATTGCTAATATTGCATTATGGTATTTATATTTAGAGCAAGAATTTGTGTATGTTGGGGATGAGGGTGTAGTAGAACCTAGTGGTAGAACTCGAAGATTAGGAGTGGATGTAGGTTTGAGGTATCAATTTAATGACTGGATTTTTGGTCGTGCTGATGCTAATTATGCCTTTGCTAGGAGTATAGATGAAGAAGATGGAGAAAACCTGATTCCATTAGCACCTATCATTACATCCACGATAGGATTGGATTTTAAAAAAGAAAAATTCAATGCTTCCATACAGTTTCGTTACTTAGGAGATAGACCAGCTAATGAAGATAATAGCATCGTTGCTAAAGGATATGCTATTACAGATCTAAGTGCCAATTATAATTTCAAACATGTCACATTAGGTTTTGCAGTAGAAAATCTGTTCAATCAACAATGGAATGAAACACAGTTTGCTACAGAATCCAGACTATTCAATGAATTGGAAAGTGTAGAAGAAATACACTTCACACCAGGAACACCATTCCAGATTAGAGGTGTAATAAAATATGTATTTTAGTAAAGTAATTTCCATTATTTCACAATAGAGAATCATGAGTTTATCAAATAGGAAAACATTAATATTACCTGCTTCAGATATTGAACATATCATGACAGAAATAGGTTTGGATAAAATCATGGATCAGCTCATTGTAAGTATGACAAAGGCATTCATAGACTTCGATCCAGAAAAAATTATTATTCCTATTCGCTCAGGATTTAATTATACTGAGCCAGAAATAGGATTGATAGAATGGATGCCACTCTATCATAAAGGTGGACAAGTCGTTGTAAAAATGGTAGGTTATCATCCAGATAATCCCAATAAGTACAATTTGCCTACCATACTTTCCAATATATCAAATTATGACACCACTACTGGACATCTAAAATCCGTGGTGGATGGTGTATTTTTGACTGCACTTCGTACAGGAGCAGCATCAGCTATTGCTAGTAAATCATTAGCACATCCTGATAGTAGTATATTAGGGTTAATAGGTTGTGGAGCTCAATCTGTCACTCAATTACATGGACTATCCAGAATATTCGACATAAAGGAAGTGCTTTATTTTGATGCAGATTTTGAAACTAACGAATCATTTATTGCTCGAGTTTCTATGCTAAATATTGACATCACTTTCACTGCTATGAGTATAGAAGAAATTTGTGAAAAAAGTGATATTATTTGTACAGCCACATCTATAGATGTAGGAGAAGGTCCATTATTTCATCATGTTTCTACGAAGGAGCACCTTCATATCAATGCAGTAGGATCTGACTTTCCTGGAAAGATAGAATTACCTCTGGAATATTTAAAGAATAGCTTTGTTTGTCCAGATTTCATAGCACAAGCACTCAAGGAAGGAGAATGTCAACAATTGAAAAGGGAAGATATTGGAGCAGATTTGTTTGAATGTATCCAACAGCCTCAGAAACATGAAAAATTAAGAAATCAACGAACTGTTTTTGATTCCACAGGACTACCATTAGAGGATTCTGTAGTATTGGATTTATTCTTAGGATATGCGATTCAAATGAAGCTGGGATTAGAAATAGAATTGGAAAATATATCCAGTGATGTAAAAAGTCCCTACCAATTCATGAAGATAAAAGAATCTGTCAAAACCAATAAAAGATAATAGACCTATGGATTTTTCTTGGCCTGAAGAGTATGTGGATTATAAGAAAAAGGTTATCCAATTTGCAAAGGATGAACTGAATGGTAGTACAGAAGAAAGGGATGAAGCACAAGAGTTTCCACATGATTTATGGAAAAAATGTGCAGGATTTGGCATACATGGATTAGCAGTTCCAAAAGCATATGGTGGCACACTCGAAGAAGTCAATTTTATGCGTGCCATGCTTGCTATGGAAGGTTTTGGAATAGGCTGTGATGATAATGGATTGGCGTTTGCACTCAATGCACAAATGTGGACAGTTCAGACTCCTATCCTACATTTTGGTAATGAAGCTCAAAAGCAGAAATACTTACCTAAAATGGTCAAAGGAGAGATAATAGGATCTCATGCCCTCACAGAACCAGATGCAGGATCAGACATTTTCAGCATGCAGATGACGGCAAAAAAAGTAGAGGATGGTTACATCCTTAATGGAAAAAAACATCTTATTACCCTTGCTCCTATCTGTGATTTCACACTCGTTCTTGCTAAGACAAATCCTAAATTAGGCAAATGGGGCGTTTCAGCATTTTTAGTAGATAAAGGTAGTGCAGGATTTACATCCAGTCCAAAAATGAATAAAATGGGGATGCGTTCCATTCCTATTGGAGAATTGGAATTCAAGGATTGTCAGATTTCCCATGATGCATTATTAGGTTCAGAAGGATTAGGTTTTAGCATATTGAATCATTCTTTGGAATATGATCGTTGCTGTATATTGGCGAGCCAATTAGGAGCGATGGAACGCCAAATGGAATATGCCATTGCCTATGCCAAAAAGAGAATACAATCTAAACAAACCATCAGCAAATTCCAATCTGTTTCCAATAGAATAGTGGACATGAAACTGCGTTTAGAAACATCCAGATTGCTACTTTATAAAACAGCATGGCTAAAGCAAAATGGTAATCTAGCTATGATGGAAGCTGCAATGCTCAAATTACATTTAAGCGAATCATTTGTAACATCTAGCTTGGATGTGATGCGAACATATGGAGGCAGAAGTTATCTTTCAGAATATGGTGTAGAACGAGATATGAGAGATTCGATAGGAGGCATTTTATATGCAGGAACTTCTGATATCCAACGTAATATCATCGCTAGTTTATTAGGATTATAAAGAACATACTCATTGATACATCTATTACCACATACTATTCTAAATTCTGCTGAGAAATTACCTAATAAGGAAGCATTCAAATGCGGAAATCACTCGTTGACCTTCACAGAAGTAAAGGATCGCATGAATCAATTAGCGAATCTTTTACATGAATTAGGAATTAAAAAAGGAGATAGAATTGGCATTTATCTCAATCGAAGTATTGAAACAGTCATTGCCATGTATGGCATCATGCAAGCAGGAGCTGTTTATGTGCCATTAGATCCCAAAACGCCCATTGATAGGACGCAGTTTCTATTGGATGATTGCAATATTGAAATACTTATCAGCCATAATTCACAAAGAAGAAATCTTAAAAAAATCATAGCAAACCCGCATCCTTTAAAAACCATTATTGGTGTAAAAGGAGAATGGGATTTACCTACTGTTTCTTGGGAAGAAACCACTATACAATCCACAGTTTTTGAGAATCCCTTTCCAATGATGGAAAAGGATTTGGCATATATCATGTATACTTCTGGCTCTACAGGAAATCCAAAAGGTATCATGCACAGCCATGCCAGTGGATTGGCTTATGCCAGATTATCTGCTGATTTATATCAAATCAACGAACAAGATAAAATAGGAAATCACGCTCCTATCTATTTCGATATTTCAACTTTAGGATATTTCACAGCACCATTTGTAGGAGCAACTACAGTCATCGTAACAGATGCTCATACCATACTGCCAGTCAGTCTTAGCCAACTCATAGAAAAAGAACAATTAACGATTTGGTATTCTGTTCCTTTGGCATTGATACAAATCTTGCAAAGTGGCTTGGAAGAAAAGAACTGGTCTAGCCTCAGATGGGTACTATATGGAGGCGAACCTTTTCCTCCCAAATATCTACAAACACTCATGACCTCTTTGCCAAATACTCGCTTTTGCAATGTATATGGACCTGCAGAAGTCAACCAATGCACTTATTATCATATTCCTGAACCACCTATTGATAATACCTCGATTCCCTTAGGAAAAGTATGGGGCAATACTGTAAGTTTGGTTTTGGATGAAGATGGAGAAGAAATTCATGCTAATGGAGTCGGGGAATTACTCATCAGAAGTACGACGATGATGACGGGTTATTGGCAAAACCCAACATTGACAGAAAAGGGATTGTATAAAAGAATTGCTCCAAATGGACTAGAAGAAATCTTTTATAAAACAGGCGATTTAGTAGAAGTGGATCAAAATGCACAGCTACATTTTATGGGAAGAAAGGATCATCAGATCAAAATAAGAGGATATCGAGTAGAATTGGATGCAGTGGAAGCTATTTTGGTGGCTCATGAAA